>CABSHY010000028.1 GCA_902477615.1 uncultured Sutterella sp. | reverse complement strand
GGGACTTGTTTCGGCGATAGACGCCGAGCAAGCTAGCGCCTCTTATGAAAGCATGAAGGCGCAAATCGACACGGCACGGCACTCCATTCATGTTTATCAAACGGCTTTATCCCGTTTGACCGTATTGCCTTTGTCAACGATTAAGGGGTTACCAGCCAAGGCGATACCTCAGGCACCAGAGAATTTAGCGGTGGCTATCCCAGCCGATGTCATCTCCCTACGACCTGACGTACAAGCGGCACGAGCTTCTGTCATTGCGGCTTTATATAAAGTCAGAGCCGCACAGGCGGATTTTTTCCCGACTTTGTCACTCTCAGGCAGTATCGGAACCACGGCTGCAACAGTCAGTGCCCTAGGAGCCTCGGGAACGGGGATCGGTGCCTTGGTGGGGGCGCTATCCATGCCGATATTGAATTGGGGTGAAGCCATTGCTGGCACTGAAACGCAAAAAGCCGCATTGGATACGGCACAAGCAAAATACACGGCGGCTTTAGTAACGGCATTGGAAGAAACCGAAAATGCGCTTTCCCAATTAAGAACAACGCAATCGCGTCAAAAATCACTATTGAGTGCTCAAAAAAGTAGCGAATTGGCCGCACAATTGGCACTTCAACAATACTCAAGCGGCCTAGTGGACTACGAAACGGTTCTCTCGACGCTACGCTCTCAATTAAGTGCACAAGAGGCCGTGGTGGATAACCAATCCGAACAAGCTCAAGCCTACGTTGAACTGTATCGGGCTTTAGGTGGTGGTTGGACTCCCGAAGCGCAGGATAAGGAAGAAAAAAATGGGTAATAACGATAAAGAATCCATCAAAACGCTTCTTGATGAAGCAACGTCTCCCAAGTGGTCCACACGCAAGAAAGTGTTAGCGGGCGCGATTGGCGCAGCCGTTTTGGGCACTGTTGTATGGTGGTGGGGGAACTCTGGGACAGCCCCTCAGTATATGACGACTGAAGTAACGCGCGGAACGTTGAAGGTTGATGTAACGGCCAACGGTACGTTAGAGGCAGAGCAAACCGTTTCGATCGGTTCGGAATTGTCAGGGATCGTTGAAAAGGTGTTGGTTGACGTCAATGATGTGGTGAAAAAAGACCAAGTGCTCATTGAATTAAACACGACGAAATTGAAGGCTTCAGTTGCGATGGCAAGAGCATCGTTAGCCAGTGCTAAGGCAAGTCTGAGTGAAGCGCAAGCCACTCACAAAGAGGCAAAAGCCAAGTACCAACGTCTTTTAAATGTGAGAAAGTTGTCCGGCGGTAAAACCCCTGCTCAAACGGAATTGGATGAACAGTCAGCCGTGGTTGCACGTGCCTTAGCGAGTATTGATGTTGCAAAGGCCAAAATTGAAAACGCGCAGGCAGAACTCACGACCGCAGAAAGCGATCTCACGAAAGCTTTTATTTCCGCTTCAATTGATGGCGTGATTTTGGCGCGTTCTGTTGAACCGGGCTATGCCGTAGCGGCTTCATTGCAAGCGGTGGAACTTTTAACGTTGGCGAGTGATTTGCGTGAGCTTGAGTTAGAGGTTGATGTGGACGAGGCCGATGTCGCTGTGGTGCAAGTTGGTCAAACGGCGACTTTTACCGTGAGTGCCTATCCCAATCGCGAGTTTCCAGCGACGCTCACGAAAGTCTCTTATGGACCGTCACAAGATACGACCAATAACGTCGTGACCTACACCGCTTATTTGACGGTTAAAAATGCGGATTTATTGCTTCGTCCGGGGATGACCGCAACGGCTCGTATTCAAACACAAAATCGAGAAAATGTTTTATTAGTGCCCAATACAGCACTGCGTTACAGTCCAAAGACAACAAACGCAGCCTCTAAGAGTGCTGTGAGTGGTTTGATGATGGGGCCACCTCATCAACAAGGTGTGAATAAAACAGCGAAGGATGCCGGAGGCGCAACGGCAACGCGTCAAAGTAAGATTTGGGTGTTAAGAAACCAAACACCTCAAATGCTAACGATTGTGACAGGGGCATCGGACGGTATTCGCACAGAAGTGATTTCGGGCGAACTCAAAGAGGGCGACTTGTTGATTACGGGCCAAAAGAAGGCGGAGAAGTAAGCCATGTCTGAAGAAAAGCCCTTAATTCAACTGATTGATATTTATAAACGCTACGGCGTGGGAGATGCGGCCTTTGATGCGTTGCAGGGCATCACTTTGTCGATCAATCAGGGGGAATTTGTGGCGGTGATGGGACCTTCGGGGTCGGGGAAATCCACTTGCATGAATATTGTAGGTGCATTGGATACACCGAGCGCCGGAACGTACCTTTTTAAAGGCGTGCCGGTCAATCAAATGACGCAAGATCAGCGAGCGTTGTTGCGTCGCAAATATTTTGGTTTTGTGTTTCAGGGTTTTAACCTCTTGCCGCGAACAACCGCCTTGGAAAATGTGGAGTTGCCTTTGCTTTATCGGGGGATGGCTGCGCAGGATCGTCATGAATTGGCCAGAGAGGCACTTGATCGAGTGGGGCTGCTTCCGTGGGAGCACCATACGCCGGCAGAACTCTCAGGTGGGCAACAGCAACGTGTTGCGATTGCTCGTGCCATTGTGAGTAAACCGCTTTTACTATTAGCCGATGAACCGACGGGGAGTTTGGACAGTAAACGCAGTGTTGAAATCATGGAACTGTTGCGAGAATTAAATGAAAGCGACGGTATTACGATTGGTCTTGTGACGCATGAACCGGATATGGCAGCGTACGCCAAGCGCATTGTTCAGTTCCTTGACGGGCGACTTGATAGTGATAAGGATATGCGTCATGTGGACTAATGCGTTTTTATTGGCAATCCGACAAATTTATCGCAATCCGATGCGATCTCTCCTAACTGTTTTAGGGGTTGTGATTGGTGTGGCTGCTGTCATTACGATGGTGACGGTGGGCAATGGCGCTACGCAAGCTGTGCGTACGCAAATTGAGAGTTTAGGCTCCAATCAACTCATGCTTCGCCCCGGTCAACGATTGGGAGCGGGAGGCATGGGGGGCGCGCCACAATTTAAGCTCGAAGACGTTGAAGCGATAACCAATCAAATTGCCGGTGTCGTGGTGGCAGCGCCTCAACGCTCGCGCTCCATGGTGGTTGTAGCACAAGGCAGAAATTGGACTACGCAGGTGGTAGGGAGCACGAACGATTATTTTATTTTAGATAATCGTAATTTATCCCAAGGGCGCTTTTTTGAACCGCAAGAAGAAGCGGCCGGTTCTGCCGTTTGCATTATTGGTGCAACCATTCAAAAAGAAATTTTTAATGGCGAAGAACCTATTGGGGAGATGTTGAGAACAGGGCAATTCTCTTGCCGTGTTGTGGGCGTTTTAGAAAGTAAGGGACAAGTAGCCATCGGTGGCGACCAAGACGACTTGGTCGTGATGCCCATTCAAACCTTTCAACGTCGTGTAAGTGGTAATACGCGCGTGTCGGCTATTTTGATTTCCGTTGATAAGGACGTGGAGCGTCAAACGGTGATTGACAGTTTGACCCTTTTGATGCGTGAACGTCGTTCTCTTTCATCAAACGATAGCGATAACTTCATGATTTTGGATACCGAAGAAATTGCTCGTAAGGTTTCCAGTACGACGGTAATCATGACGGCGCTTTTAGGGGCGGTTGCTGCCGTGAGTCTCATTGTGGGCGGCATTGGCATTATGAACATCATGCTTGTGAGCGTGACAGAACGCACGCGTGAAATTGGTGTGCGATTGGCCATTGGGGCCATGGCGCATGAAGTCTTGATGCAATTTTTAATTGAAGCCGTTGTGCTTGGAGCATTGGGTGGATTATTGGGTGTCATCATTGCCTTGTTCGGCTCCATCATCTTGTCTGCAGTCATGAATGTTCCGTTTATTTTTGATCCGGCTATTAACATTGTGGCGTTTGGTTTTGCTGCACTCACGGGCGTAATATTTGGGTATTTCCCGGCACTTCGAGCCGCACGAATGGATCCGATCGAAGCCGTCCGACACGAGTAATTTCAACGAGAGCATTTATGTTTTTGAAACGTTTTTTGGGTTTTGTCTCAGCGCTTTGTGTGAGCGCTCCGCTTTGGGCCGCTTCCACGCCCGAGGTTTTAAATATCACTTATGTGAAAGCCCCTTTTAACATCCAGTGCATGGTGATGAAAAAACACAAGCTATTGGAAAAAGAGTTTGAAAAAGAGGGTATGCGCATTAATTGGATTCCCATCAAAGCGGGGCTCAATCAAGTGCGTGGAATGGTTGCGGGTGAAATCGATATGGCAAGCGCCATGAACACCAGTACCCTTTTGATTGCCAATTCCGTTGGCAACCGTATTGATATTGTGGGTGGCGTGGCGCACCCGGATGCAACTTTCGCCTTGGTGGCCGATCCCAAAAAAGTCGCTGACATGACGGCACTCAAGGGAAAAATGGTGGTAGGTCCCAAGGGGACGGTTTTGCACCACCTGCTTACGCTTGCCTTAGATCAATCCCAAATGAAAATGTCGGATGTGAATTTTGTTTCGATGAATTTACCGGCAAGTTTAACGACACTCTTGGCCGGTAAGGCCGATGCGGCATTGGTGGCCGCGGGCGGTTTGTTAAAGGCAAAAGAACAAGGATTTATACCTTTGGTATCGGCTAAAGGTGTGTTGTCCACCAACTTGGTTCTAACGGCTCGAGATGACTTTGTTCAAAAGTATCCGGAAGTGGTGCAACGCGTAGCCAAAGTTAATAAAGAAGCGCTGGCGTGGGCTAATGCCAATCGTGATGAAGCGATTGCATTAGGTGCCAAGGAGCATGGCATTTCAACGCAAGATGCGGCGCAACTTTATGAGTGGTCGGCTTTTTATTCTGATCTCACTCAAAGTGACATTGACGCCATGCAAAAGAGTCAAGAATTTTTGTTGAAAGAAAAAATGATGTCAAAATCAGTAAATGTACAAATGTTGTTTACAACATTTGTTAAATAGCTGAAAGGTGAAAAAGAAGGCTTCCACGATTATGTTGGAAGCCTTTTAAATGTGGGTAATTGGATTTAACAGAAATTATTTGGTTTTGTTATTGAGTTGATTGAGACAACCCACAAAGATTTTTATAGCTAAATCCAAAGCGTTTTCATCAAAGTCAAAGTTCTTTTGGTGATGAGCTCCGGCTCTGTCAGCGCCGACAATAAAGAATTCCGACAATCCACCGTGAGCCTGCACCCTAGAGGCAAGCATGGTGTAGTCTTCTGATGCCCCAAATTGCTTTTCCCGAACAACTTCTTTGCATTCAGGAATGGACTGAGCAACCTTCGTGACTAAACCTAAAAGTTCTTCGTCGTTGGCAAGAGAAGAGGCTTCACCCGCCTTCGTAATTTGGCATTGCACGTCATAACTTTGAGCATTGCCTTTGATAATTCGAGTCGCTTGTTCGACCATGTAGTTATTAATTTCGGTTGTCGCTCCGCGCACTTCCATTTGTAAAAGTCCATGGGCCGGAACAACATTTCGGAATTCGCCCGCTTCGATATGACCCACATTGACGCAACTCATCCCCTTGCTATGAGGAGCCATGGCTTTGATTTGCGAAACGGTTGAGCATAAGCAGGCAAGTGCATCACGCCCTAATTCCGGACTCATTGTCGGGTGAGCGGGTTTCCCAGTAAAGGTGACGTCCAATTTTGTTGTTGCTAAAACATTTTGTGGATTTGTACAAATTTCCCCAGAGCGACAGCAAAGGGACAAGTGAGAACCCAAAATGTAATTAACGTCATCGAGAAGGCCGGATGCTGCTTGGGCAGCCGCTCCGCGGACCCCTTCTTCGGCGGGTTGGAAAATGAGTTTGATAGAACCTTTGAGATCTTGAGCGTGGTCTGCAACCCAACGAGCAACCGTAAGACCAATAGCGGTATGACCATCATGACCACAGGCGTGCATGGAACCAGCGTAACAAGAGGCGAAGTTTTCTGCATTAGGCTTATGTTGCGGATCGTCAGTTTCGGTGACACCAACACAATCAATGTCGAATCTAAAGGCCGTTACAGGGCCGGCAATGCCGGTTTCCCAAAGGGCAATGCAACCGGTATAGCCCTGCATGCGCTCTAAAAATGCTTCATCAACGCCTTCCATTCTCGCTCGTTTAAGGTTTTCATTAACGAAAGCTTCAGGACGGCCCATAACGCAATCGAGTCCTACTTGTTGCGTTCCAAGAAAGATTTTCCAACCGAGCGATTCGAGCTCTTGAGCAATACGAGCCGTAGTGCAAAATTCACCCCAACCCTGTTCGGGTTTTTGATGGAGCTCTCGTCTAATGGCGACTGCATTTTGAAAATAATTTGTCATTTATTTCTCCAGATTTTCTTAGCAGATGAAATAAAGAATAACGAGCACAATGAGGGCAGCGGGGATGGTACGTTTGACCGTCTCAAGCGGAGAAACCATAGCGATACCCGAGATAAGGATCACACCACCGGCTAACGGACTTCCCATACGGCCCAAGCAGCCAGCCATCATGGCGAGGTAGCCTAAGCTATCAATGGTCATACCAAATTGTTCTGCAAAGGGAGTGACAGCTTCGTTAAAAGCAAAGGTCGCGGCATCACCGGAACCCGTGATAAGCGCAAGTGCGAATGGGCCAAGAGCGCCGCCGAGCTTTGCAACTTCATTGGAGTGCGTGAGGTATTCAACTAAGACGTCAACAACACCAGCGGCACGTAAACCGGCAGCGAAAACGCCCGCTGCAATGATGATGCCTAAGATACTGGCATAACCCTTACCCATACCGTTAAAGAAACGCGTAACAGCTTCTTCAGGATTAGTACGAGTCACGGCAAATGCGTAAACAGAACCGATTAACATGGCGGTAGCAACAGAGACCTTCCATTGCGGAACGCAAATCGAACACGTCACCAAAATCGCGATAGGAATAAGAGGAGCAATCGCGTAAATAAGATTGGGTTTGAGTTCTTCTTCAGCGGTTTCAGCCTTGTCAAACGACATGGCAGCACCAAAATTCTTTGAATCATAATCGTGCATGAAAAAGCACGTTAATGAAACAAAAAGAATGCAACTGCCAGAAATAATGAGAGTGGTCGTCATGTGTGCGCCAATGAATTGCATGACTTCCATATTGGCAATTTTGGAAATAAAGGGGTTGTGAGAAAGTCCAGGATTTAAGTAGGCAGGACCCATACTTGCGGCAACGCAAGCAGCGGCCGCAGCGGGGCGGAAACCGGCTCTAATTAAAAGCGGAACAAGGGTTGGACCAACTGCTGCGGCTAACCCACCCATGGAAGGAATGGCAGTAGCAAGTGCGTTGGTGACAATCATGCTAGCAGGCAATAAAAGAATGCCTAATTTTTTAAGCGGACGCGTCAATAACGTGACGAGGTGCTTATCACAACCCGTTAAAGAAATGACAGCGGCAAAGCCCATCGCCGAACAAATGGCGATGATTAAGCTGGAATTGGTCATGGACTTGTCAAATTGACGAAAAGCCATGAAAGGTTCAAGCGATAAGAAGGCCATTAAAAAGCCTGAGGTGAGAAGCACTAGGCGAGTCTCATATCGCTTTATTAATGCGTAAATGGTGCCAGCAACAACAATGATGGCCATCCAAAGGGTATACGACAACATAAACTTCTCCTTGTGAAAGTTTTTGCCTGTTTTTATTCTGAAACGCCAATGAACCTTCCACAATGGACTAATTTAAAATATCATCATGTTTATAACGCAACAGTGAGTCCTGAAACTATGCGAAAAACAGATGAGATTTTACTGCTCGAGACGTTTATCTCTTTAGCCCAAAGCTTGAATTTGCAAAAGAGTTCGAGTCAATTGATGGTGGCTAAATCCACGCTGTCTCGGCGAATTGATCAATTGGAACAGCGCTTGGGTGTAGCCCTATTTGAACGACGATCGCAAGGTTTTTCGCTAACAGAGGACGGAAAAGAATTTTTAAATAAGTCAAAGACATTCTTGTCTTCGTATCAGCTAATTGCTGTTCCATGGTGGCAACAAACAAAGGCCCGTCACTATATTCATCTCTCTTGCCCCTACTCACTTGGTACAACGCTTCTGATTCCTTGGATATCTGCCTATAGGCGCATGCATCCTAATGTCTTTTTTGATTTGGAGCTCACCCTTGGGCATGTGCAGAGACTTTCGTCATTTTGTGATTTGCGTTTTAGTCATGGGAAAATTCCAAGTGAAAGGGTTTACATCGAAAAGCTAGGAGGCATGCCACGGGTCATGTTGGCAAGCCCAGAGTATTTGAAGTGCTTTGGCACACCCCAGTCGCCAGAGGAGTTGGAAAATCACTCTCTTTTAGGAAGTCAGGATTTAATTTCCAATTTTTCTTTCTTTATTAAACGCATTGGTGATCGAGAACGATTAAAAATTCCTTTTCACCCCTCCATTCGATTAAGAGATCACACTGGGGCTAAAAAAGCTGCGATCGCAGGTGCGGGTATTGCGGTGCATGCCTTAAAGCATGACACGGTTGTAGAAATTGAAAATGGGAGTTTAGTTAAGGTGCTTCCCGACTGGGAACCGGAACCCTGTCCGATTAGTCTGCAAATTCCTATGTCGAAACCCATGACAGAGAGTACTAAACAATTTAGAGACTTTATTTTTACTCAGTGGAATGGGCATCCGATTTTATTAAAGGCAAATGAAATGGAGTTACTCAATGCAGAAGAATAATCGACCCCCACTGGAGCACTGGCGTTATTTTGTTTGTTGCGTTGAAATGGGCAGCTTTCAAAAGGTAGCAGAGACCTTCCAAACGGACGCTTCTTATGTGAGTAAATCGGTTAAGGATTTAGAAATCTTTGTAGGCGAGGCGCTACTCAAAAGAAACCGCCCTCAACTGACGCTGACTTGGGTTGGTCGAGAATATTACGAAAAGATCAAACCCTTATTGGATCAATCAAATTCGTTGTTTAAAAGTAAAAAAGTTGCTTCCCTCAATAAATTCCGAATTGCGGTGCCGGCAACGCTTTCAAAATTATTCATTCGTTGGATATCCGAGTTTGAAGCTCAAAATTCGTCAGTGATTCCAGAGGTCGATTTTTATGATAAAAAAGTCAAACCGGTTTTAGGAGACTTTGACTACATTGTCACTTTGGGAACTCTTCCGAATGCACGCGTTTACGCGACGGCATTAGGTTTAGTCCAAAGGATCATGGTAACGGCGTCACCCAATAAGGAGCGTTTATTGTTAATAACAGAGCCGGAAATGCTCAATGACTATAGTCTGGTTTCAGAAAAAAATAGTCTCGTGGTGCAAACACAAAACTTGTCAATGACCTTAAAAATGAAGTTGGCATTTCAGGTTAACGATATTGTGACCGTCGTTGATTCCGTGTTACTTGAAAATGCTATCGCAATCGGAATGCCAAGATGGGCTGTGTCTGAAGCCCTCAATAACGGTAGTTTGTATCAAGTTCTTCCGGAGTGGTCATGCAGTCCGGAAACGGTGTGGTTATTAAGAAACGAAAAAGCCAAAAAGAATAGTGAAGTCGAGAAATTCATTACTTATCTTCAAACTTCTTGGGTGAACACACCGGGGCTTTTACCGAGTTATGACGTACGCAAGAATGCGCAATAGATTTCTATGAGGATACTATAAGAAAAAGGGAATTTCTTAAGTCCAGATGAGGACTCGAGAAATTCCCGATTTACTGTTAGTAAGACTTAGTTTTCACGCGAGGTTGCGATCAAACCACGGCGAGCAGCCCACGTCCAAGGCGTCTTCAACCATTCTTCAATGGTGGCTTGGAGCGCTTCATCAATCACGCCCATTTCAACAGCCTTATTGACGATCTTCTTGAATTCGATCATGCGATAGGTCTTAACACCAACTTCTTCAAACAAGGCCTTGGTTTCGGTCATGTCGAAGTTCGTGATGCTTACGCAATCGGTAACGATGGCACCTTCTTCACGCAAGGTCTTGATGGCATCCAAGCAAGACAAGCCCGTGGAGATGTGGTCTTCAATCACCAAAACCCGCAAACCCTTGACGCTGCCACCTTCGATACGGTCTAAGTCACCGTAGGTCTTAGCACGTTGACGAACGTAGATCGTCGGGCAGTTTAAGCGATAGGCAAGTGCAGCAGAGTGCGTCAAACCACCAGCTTCAACACCGGCGATCACGTCATATTCCAAACCCCACTTTTCAATCAAGGAGGCCATGGTTTCGATCACATCGTGCCAAGCATCAGGGTGCGTAATCAACTTACGGTTATCAACGTAAATCGGGGTGACCAAACCGGACTTCAAGCGCAACGGTTCTTCGGATAAGAAAGCGACTGCGTTTAACGTGAGCAAGTTTTCGGTCAAAATGTTTTCAGCAAGCATAGACGGCATATTCAGTTCTCCTCTCACTTCACAGCCAAGGGTTCATACGGATCAATACCCAAAGCCATACGGCCGTTGCGGGTAGCAATTTCAACGA
>CABSHY010000027.1 GCA_902477615.1 uncultured Sutterella sp. | reverse complement strand
TGCGCCATGAAGTCAACGACTTCATCCCTCGTGACATCAATTTCATCGGTCGTATTGACTAAGGATGAAAAACCAAGACCATTGGCTTGAGCATAAGAGAGCACAGAAGTGGAAATGACGCCAGATTGAGCGGCAAAGCCAATACTGCCCTTATTGGGAATTTGCATCCAATAGCTTGCGTTAAAACCGATTTCCGGGCGCATAATGCCGAGGCAATCGGTGCCAATTAAGCGAATGCCCAAAGAGTGCGCTTTGTTCACAATATGAGCTTGCCAAGAAGGATTGCTCGTCACAGAGGCTTCGGTGGGCGTTAAAACAACAAAGCGCGTTCCTTTAGCGGCGACCTCTTCGAGCACCTTTTCAATGACTTTGGTACTGGTCGCAATGACGGCTAAATCAACGGGCTCTTCAATATCTTTAATCGATTTGTAGCAAGGCACGTCACCAAGAAAATCGTACTTGGGATTGACGGGATAGGCCTTGCCGGAGAAGTTGCCGTCCATAAGGCTTTTCCATAAAACCGTGCCTCGAGACTCTGCTCGGTCACTGGCTCCGATCACGGCCACGGAATTAGGAATCAAAGCGGGGGTTAAATGATGGGCGCAAACCATTTTAAACAGTAATTAATAAGCAAAAGATCAACAGTCTATTGTACCGTAACAGGCGAGTCTAAACGCTTGATTTTTCGATTTTGTACAAAAATTTTCTCGGTGTTTAAAGGTGTCAAAAAGCAAGCAAAGAGAGAAATTTCGCCTCAATGAGGAAGTTGATGGAAATTCTCAAAGAAGTGCAGAGAGGATTTTCCCTCCACGAAGCGGTCGGAAAGCTCGAAAACAAGATGCTCTTTTGATTAAAATGGATAGTAAGGATTAAAGAAAAAGTCATTGGAGTTTTTTTATGAAAGTCAATGGTGTACCTACCCGGACAATTTGGTCAGTTGATAACGGTCAGGCGATCGGCATTATTGATCAAACCAAACTACCCTATGCCTTTGAAAAGGTCGAACTTCGTTCTTGGAAAGAAGTTCAACGTGCCATTGCAACGATGATGGTGCGTGGTGCTCCTTTGATTGGTATCACGGGGGCTTGGGGCATGGTTTTGGCCATTAAATCGATTCACCAAGTTCGAAGTGAACTCATTTCAACGCGTCCTACAGCAGTGGATTTGCAATGGGGCGTGGATAGTATCGTTAAGGCCTCGATGCCTTTAAGTCCTAAAGATCGTTTTGTGGCAGCGCTGAAAAAAGCAGAAGAAATGACGCAAGCCAATGTGTTGGCTAACCGCGCGATTGGTACGCATGGGGCCAAACTCATTGCTGAGCTTTATGCGAAAAAGCGTACACCGGTCAATATTTTGACGCACTGCAATGCCGGTTGGTTGGCGACCGTTGACTATGGGACGGCATTGTCTGCGGTTTATATTGCTTTTGAGCAAGGCATTCCGCTTCATGTTTGGGTTGATGAAACGCGTCCTCGCAATCAAGGTTTGTTGACGGCTTGGGAATTAGCCTCCTTCGGTGTCCCGCATACGGTCATTGCCGATAATGCCGGCGGTCACCTGATGCAACACCGTGAAGTCGATATGGTGATTGTGGGGGCTGACCGTGTAACGGCCGTGGGTGACGTGGCCAATAAGATCGGTACCTATCTAAAAGCCTTGGCAGCAAAAGATATGGATGTGCCTTTTTATGTGGCAGCTCCCTTCTCGACCATTGACTGGACGATTCAAGACGGCAAACACAGTATTGAAATCGAAAATCGTGATGGCAACGAGTTGCGCTATGTTCAAGGCGTGAACGAAGACGGTCAATTAACGAAGATTGAATTAATTCCGCCACAAATCAACGTGGAAAATCCTGCATTTGACGTGACGCCCGCTCGCTTAGTGACGGGGATCATCACGGAACGCGGTGTGTGTCAGCCTGAATTTTTAACGCGCCTTTTCCCTGAAGGGGCTAGGGCCTCAACGCGTTGGTGAGGTCATTAGTGTCCGACTCGTTATTTGAAATAGCACAAGCGGTGATTCAAACCGCTTGTGACATGAACCGTTTAGGCATTAACGTCAACAAAAGCGGTAACGTCTCTGTGCGTGTAAAAAGGGGAGAAACGGAAGGCTTTCTGATTACGCCGACCGGTATTGCCTACGAAGCACTCCAAACGGACGATCTGGTTTTTGTTCCTCTCAATGCCCAATCATTGGACGAAATTGACGCGAAGCGTTTGCCATCGAGCGAATGGTTGATGCATGCCGAAGTTTTTCGACAAAAGCCTACCGTTAACGCCATTGTTCATACGCATTCTGTGTATGCCACCGCTTTGGCCTGTCAAGAAATGTCTATTCCTGCGTTTCACTATATGGTCGCAGTGGCCGGTGGTGACGATATTCCTTGTGCGCCCTATGCTTTATTTGGAACGCCTGAGCTTGCGGATCATTGTGCAAAAGCTTTGGAAAATCGTTACGCATGCCTATTGTCGCATCACGGGGTGGTGGCAACTGGCAAGGACTTGTTAAGTGCTCTCAAACTCGCTCACGAAGTTGAGAATTTAGCCAAGACGTACACAGTGGTTTACCAATTAGGGACACCTAAAATTTTAGATTCTGAGAAAATGAAGGCTGTTCAAGAAAGGTTCAAAACGTATGGCAAACAAAAATAATTGGGGTGCACCTTGTTGGATTAAGCCGGATGGCTCTCCCGTGTCTTGCACTGAAAAAGTCAAAGTTCTCAACGAAAACTACGAAGAGCTTCGTACGTTACTCAAAGATGCTTTGGAAGACGCATTGGTGTTGGGGTGCTCTGAAGCACAAGTGCGTCAAAATTTTCACGAATTGGTCGATAGCATCGAGTCCGATATCAAAGAGCACCAAGTTCATCCTTAGTGTTTTCTAATCAATAGCCAAAGCCCAGTGGTTGCACAGAGTGTCGCCACGCTGTAAAAACTTATGAAGTAGTGAGCAGAGAGGCTATGAATCCAACCAAAAAGTAGCGGCAAGAAAATTGCACCGCCAAATGTGAAAAAGAGTGTGCCACCGGTGGCGACGCTCGCCTTGCCTTCTGGAGCAATACGAGCGACGTTAGCCAAATAAACGCCGTTCCAACCAATGGCTGATGCTCCTAAGCAAACAGCGATCGTGACCATCCAATAAATTGACGTTTCGTCGTTAAAAAAGCCTGTTAAAGCAAGCATCGTTGCCATTAAAAAGCCGAGGATTGACAGTGTGATTCGAGCCGAGTGAATCCAATCAGAAAAAATGCCCCAAAAAAGACGTCCGCAGATGCCACCAATGCCGGTTGCGGTCAAAAGCATACCGGCGACAACGATGGAAATCGAGATGTCTTCAACAAGGTAGGCAACCAAAAAACTCAAAACACACATTTGTGTGCCGTTATAGACAAAGGATGCCACGCACATACTGCGAAGGCCTTTATCAGTCGTAACCAATCTCAATGCGTTTAACACCGATTGGATACTGAATTTAAACGTTCGATCCATGTGATCGTCCAAGCGATCGCGGTGGTACATGACAACTAACGCTACGCAAAGTGCCAAAATGGCCATAACGTGAGGGCCTGCGTGCCAGTCGTTGGCCCACAAAGCAATACTAGGAATAATTAACCCTGTTAAGGCGCTTCCCAAGGGGACGGCGGTTTGCTTGAGTGAAAAGACAAAACCCATGCGTTCTTTCGGAACAGTGTGCGCCAAAATGTCACTTGAAGCCGGAGTAATCGGGCCGTAGCTCAAACCCAAACAGAAAGCTCCCAAGCAAATCACACCAAAGTGAGAAAAGGAACTTAACAGTAAACCGATAGCAGCTAAAACAAGAGCACCTTGCGAGACATGAATGCCACCGTAGCGCGTCACCATGGTGCCACCAATCACTGCTGATATGGCCGCGCCAATGTAGAGGCAACAAACGTATGTGCCGATAAAGGAACTCGGGACACCAAGAGAGACCGCCACCAACGGAGCGATGGCTGATAATGTCACGGTCGAGGCCGTTGCCATGGTTTGAACAACCATGGTGGAAGTCAGAGCAAGTGGAATAACAGAGCGCATAGCAATATTCTGAGATATACGACCAATGATACTCTGTTAAGCGCCTGAGACATCCTGAAACAGATTTTTGCTCAAGTTGTAACCGTCTTTTGAGATACAATTTTCTATAGAGTAGGAGAACAAGTCATGCCAGCGAAAACAAAAATCATTGCGCTTTTATGTGCCACTTTGGGAATGGGAATGTTATCCGGTTGTGCAATGCACCCGGATTGGGTGAAGCCCGGTCAAGAAGAGGCTTCCGTTGTGAATCAAATCGGCGCACCGGACTCGCGTATCGAGCATCCGGACGGTCGTTTTACCTTGGTTTATTCGGGGCAGCCTTTTGGGTTTGAAACCTATTGGATGCACTTCGATAAAGACGGTCGTTTCATCGGTAAAGAAAGAACCATGAACGAAGAGCACTTCAAATTAGTGAAGGTGGGTGTCCACACCAAGGCTGACATTTATCAACTTTTTGGTCGTTGTGCCCAAGAGTACGAATTCCGACTTCAAGATCAAACCGCTTATATGTATCGCTTTGAAGAAGTGGGTGGTCATCGCATGGCGTTTTGGGTGCAGTTTGACCGCAAGGACATTGTGACGGAATGGGCGATCACGCAAGATCCCTGGGATAACGACGGAGATTCTTTGATTCTTAATTAAGAAAATCGAGATAAAAAAAGAGCGCTGATTTTTAACGTCAGCGCTTCTTTTTTTGCTATTGCTGATTATTCAGCCGGTTGCGGGTTGCGCAAACGGATGTGCAATTCACGCAATTGCTTTTCGTCCACAGGAGACGGAGCTTGCGTGAGCAAGCATTGTGCGCGTTGCGTCTTCGGGAAGGCAATTACGTCACGGATGGACGGAGCACCGGCCATGATGGTGACGATACGGTCCAAACCGAAGGCGATACCGCCGTGCGGAGGAGCGCCGAATTGCAAAGCATCGAGCAAGAAGCCGAACTTAGCACGAGCTTCTTCCGGACCGATCTTCAAGGCGCTGAAGACCTTGCTTTGAACGTCAGCGCGGTGGATACGGATAGAACCGCCACCGATTTCCCAGCCGTTTAAGACCATGTCATAGGCTTGAGCCAAGCACTTACCCGGATCGGATTCCAAGAGGTCGATGTGTTCTTCCTTGGGCATCGTGAACGGGTGGTGGCAAGCAACCCAGCGGTCTTCTTCTTCGTCGTATTCAAACATCGGGAAGTCAACAACCCACAAAGCCTTCCAGCCTTCTTCATAAAGGCCGTTGGCCTTACCGAAGTCGCTGTGGCCGATCTTCAAGCGCAAAGCACCCAAAGAGTCGTAAACGATCTTAGCGCGGTCAGCACCGAAGAAGATCACGTCGCCGTCTTGAGCGCCCGTCACTTCGAGGATGTGAGCCAAGAGTTCATCGGACAAGTTCTTCACGATCGGGCTTTGCAAGCCTTCGCGACCCTTAGCCTTTTCGTTGACCTTAATGTAGGCCAAGCCCTTGGCGCCGTAGATCTTGACAAAATCCGTGTAGGCGTCGATTTCAGAACGCGGCATGCTGGCAGCGTGCGGAACGTTCATGGCGACAACCTTACCGTCGGCCAATTCCGTAGCAGAACGGAAGACCTTGAATTCGCTCGTCTTGGCTTGTTCGGTGATTTCACGAAGTTCAATACCCTTGATGCGCAAGTCGGGCTTATCAGAGCCGAAACGCGTCATGGCTTCGTGCCACGTCATCACGGGGTAGGGATCAGCCAAATCAACGTCGATCGTTTCCTTGAAAACTTGGCGAATCATGTTTTCCATGATGTTGCGGATTTCGATTTCACTCAAGAAGGACGTTTCAATATCCACTTGGGTGAATTCGGGTTGGCGGTCAGCACGCAAGTCTTCGTCACGGAAGCACTTAACGATTTGGTAGTAGCGATCAAAGCCAGCCACCATCAACAATTGCTTAAACAATTGCGGGGATTGCGGCAAAGCGTAGAAGTGACCGTCGTGCACACGGCTCGGAACCAAGTAGTCACGAGCACCTTCCGGGGTGCTGCGCGTGAGCATCGGGGTTTCGATGTCGATGAAACCTTGGCGATCCAAGTGGTTGCGGATGGTCAAAGCCGTCTTGTAACGCAACTTGAGGTTACGTTGCATTTGCAAGCGACGCAAATCCAAAACGCGATAGGACAAACGCGTCGTTTCAGACAAGTTTTCGTCGTCCAAATGGAACGGAGGCGTTTCAGACTTATTGAGGATTTCCAATTCTTGGCAGAGCACTTCGACGCCGCCGGAAACCAAGTCAGGATTGGTCGTGCCTTCAGGACGGGCGCGAACTAAGCCAACAACTTTCAAGCAAAATTCATTACGAACAGAATCGGCCGTGGAGAAAACTTCCGGGCGATCCGGGTCGCAAACGACTTGCAACAAACCTTCGCGATCGCGCAAGTCAATAAAAATCACACCACCGTGGTCACGGCGGCGGTGAACCCAACCAAAAAGGGTCACCGTTTGACCAATGAAAGACTCATTGATAAGACCGGTATATTCGGTACGCATAAATGCTCCCAATTGACGGGAAAAGAGTTCCCAAAGAATTAATCGATGTATTTTAGCCTGAAAGTGACGTTTTTTGTACGAGTGCTCACGTTATGACACGCCAAAGCAAAACAAAACATCGCAGAAACCCAAAAGAATTTCTGCGATGTTGTTAGCCTACTCTAAGAAGTTATTCTTCCTCTTCCTTGCGTTGGTACTTGCTGGCTAAGTCAGCTTGTACGCTGGCCGGAACCGGTTCATAAGCATCCAACTCAACGGAGTAGCTACCTGCGCCTTGTGTTAAGGCATTGAGGCGGTTAGCGTAACCATCCAAGCCCGTTAACGGCACACGGCCCGTGATGAGCATCATGCCACCGTTTAAGTTTTCGGTGCCGCTCACTTGACCGCGACGGCTGGCGAGGTCGCCTGCGATGTCACCCATAAAGTTATCGGGTGCCAAAATTTCAATGCGAACGATCGGTTCAAGCAACGTGGCCTTGGCATTTTGCAATGCATCCAAGAATGCCTTACGACCAGCAGAAACGAAAGCCACTTCCTTACTGTCGACCGGGTGATACTTACCGTCATAGACCGTGACGCGAACGTCATAAATCGGGTAACCGGCAACATAACCTTGATCGAGCACTTCGCGAACGCCCTTTTCAACGGCAGGAATCAAGTTGTAGGGAATGGCACCGCCCTTGACTTGGTCAACGAACTTAAAGCCTGCGCCACGCGGCAACGGTTCGATGCGAAGGAAGACTTCACCGAATTGACCGGCGCCACCCGTTTGCTTCTTATGACGTGCATGACCTTCTGCGGGTGCAGCAATCGTTTCACGGTAAGGTACACGAGGCGTACTCGTTTCGACTTCCAACTTAAATTGCGTTGCCATGCGTTTGATGACGATCTTAAGATGTTGTTCGCTCACGCCACGCAACACGGTTTCATTCATGACGGCGTCATGACCGATTTTCAGCGTCGGGTCTTCGCTTGCCATCTTTTCAAGCACTTCAGACATACGACCTTCGTCACCACGGCGAGCGGGGCGTACGGCCAAGCCGAACATCGGTTTCGGGAAGTTCAGCTTCTTCATGTAGATGCCGCCTTCAATCGAGGCATCATGCAAGACGCTGCCGTAGACAATGTCGTCGACCTTGGCAACGGCACCGATGTTACCCGGATTCATTTCGTCAACTTCGAGACCGTCCTTGCCTTGCATCATCATCGGACGCGTAATCTTGAAGGGCTTCTTACTTTCATCAACGAACAACGTCGTGTCTTTGACGATGCGACCTTGGTGCAAGCGGAACAAACCGATCTTACCGATGTAGGGGTCGTTGACCACCTTAAAGACGTGAGCGATCACGGGACGATCGGCATCGGGCAACGTTGCGTATTCAGAACCGTCAGCGCGATAGAACAACGGTGCGTTGGCTTCGGTCGGGTTCGGGAGGTGACGAACGAAAACCTTCGTTAAGTCACGCATACCGATCAAATTCTTGGCAGAGGTGAAGCACACCGGAATGATGTGACCCAAACGCAAGGCTTTGGTCAACGGTGCGTGCAAGCTCTTCGGATCAACGGAACCTTCTTCGAGGTAACGTTCCATCGTTTCGTCATCCATTTCAACAACGCGTTCAATAAAGGCTTGGTGAACTCGTTCAACGGAAGCAAAATTGGCTTCACCCTTATCATTATCGAAGCAGTCGATCACGTGGGTACAGTCTTTATTCGGTAAGTTCAACGGAAGGACTTCATTGCCGAAGGCTTCGCGCAATTCACCCAATAACTTCATAAAATCGATATTGGGTTGATCAATCTTATTGATAACGATCATGCGACAAAGGTTACGTTCCTTGGCCCATTCCATCATGCGACGCGTCATCAATTCAATGCCCTTGGTGGCGTCCACAACAACGCAAACCGTCTTAACGGCGTCCAATGCGCCCAAGGCTTGGCCCACGCAATCGGGGTACCCCGGGGTGTCAAGTAAGTGAATTCTGACGGGCGTGCCGTCATCTTTTTGAGCATTTAAGTGAGTCACACTCGTGCGAAGAGAGTGTTGAACTTCTTTTTCGAGGGGATCGAAGTCACAAACAGTGTTGGCTTTTTCGATGGCGCCGACTTCCTTGATCATGCCACTGCGATAGAGCAAGGCTTCAACCAAAGTTGTTTTACCCGTGGAACCATGGCCAACAAAAGCTACAGTACGAATATTCTCAACAGGATATTGACTCATAAAACCCCCTTAATGGATAAAAGCTATAAGCAATAGTTCTATTGTGCGCCTTTTCTTTAGCTTGTGTCCAAAGAAAATAGGGGGATTTGATATATGTCTCTGTTTTAATGGAAATTAGCGGAAGTTGATGGGGTTTTCAAAGGGAAAACCCCAAAAGATTAAAGCCGAGCCTTGAAGCGATAGCCCACGCCACGGACGCTTTCGATACAGAAACGAGCGCCGGCGGCTTCTTGAAGTTTATGACGGATGCTCGAGATGTGAACGTCAATAGAGCGGTCAAACTGACCACGAGGGCGACCTAAGACCGTGGGATAAATATCGTCTTTGCTCACTGCTTCGTTGCAGTGGCTTGCCAATAAATTTAAAAGCGAGAATTCCGTCACGGTTAATGTGAGTGGTTGATCGTCAATTTTGGCGGTGCTGTTAACGGCATCAATTGTGAGCCCCCCAATTTGAATGGGCGCGCGGGCGTTCAATTTTTGCGTTTCTTGCTTTTCAAGCATCGTTCGTACCAAGGTCAAAATATCAACCAAGGGAACAGGAAGCTGAACGATCGTTTCGTTTTTACCCTTGACGGCATTGACGATGTCTTGAGGCGTATCGGGGGCTACTAATAAGAGCGGCGAAAGATCAGGGAGCTCTTTGTGAAAGAGTTCGACTAAAGCCAAATCGTTTTCGTTGGCTAAATCCAAAACCACTAAATCGAAGTCCTTTTCCCGCATTTGTTCGATCACATCGGTATGAGAATAGGCAGGACAGACTACATAGTTACAGAAAACTAAGAAGTCAGTTAAAAGCGCTTCATACACGCGATCGTGGTGGAAAATTAAAATCTTAGGTGGCATGGAAATGTCAATTCACTAAAAATTTCTCAAAGGCCGAAATGATACCGATATTCTCCCATTTTAGGCACAGGATTTTGTGCGAATAAAAAACTTTTTGTATTCGTTTGTACATATTTGAAAATTTTGTTGTTTCGTCAATGTTTTTCGATAAAAAATCGTGCAAACTGCTTGTAACAAATTCGACAAAAGACAAGAAATGATGAAAGCTTTTTCATATGCCTTTGTTTGTACTCTGATGCTCTCAGGTTGTGCAGTGGAGATGCCTGAGACACTAGAGAGAAAGCATCAAGACTTAATTCCCGCCCAGTGGACAAGTGGGGAAGGGAAAGAGGCGGCTCTGATCGTAAGAGAGAAGCCTGAACAGTGGTGGGCTCGGTGGAACAACGAGACATTGAGTTTTCTTGTTCAAAAGACTTTACTCAATAACACCGACATTGCTCAAGCTCAGGCCAATCTTCGTTCTGCTCAAGCCTCCTTAACGCAAGCCAATTCAACCCTTTGGCCGTCATTTAATATTGGGGGAGATGCCACCGATCAATGGAAAAACCATGATTGGACGCAAGGTTACTCCGCCGAAGCGGCAACCAAATGGAGTTTTAACTTTGGTGGGCGAGACATCGCAACGCAAGGGGCGGCAAGCGCTACAACTAAAGCACAGGCTTTGACTTTAGAAGATACACAAAGTGCTGTGGCAAGCGAAGTGGCTAAAACGTACATTGCTCTGTGTCAGGCCAATGAACAATTGGCTATTTTGGAAAAAAACGTTCTTTCTTATGAAGACGGACGAAATTTAGCCATGTGGCGCCATCA
>CABSHY010000026.1 GCA_902477615.1 uncultured Sutterella sp. | reverse complement strand
GTGGCTTTGTGGAACCCGATGTGGGTGATTCTCTTGAGTTTTGTCTTCACGCCCGTTTTCGGCGGCATTGTGAGTTCGTTTAACTGGCGCGCCATGGGTAAACACACCGAAAGCGCCGCATCTTTGAGCTGGATGCGCTCCACGATCTTTTTAATGGTTCTCTACATTTTCATCGAACCGATGTTGCGTGGCATCCCCTACACCCAATACGTGCTTTTGACGATCATGGTAGGCTTGTGGCTTGGATGGACATATTTTGACGGCTACAAGCAACTCCAATACGTCAACGAACACTTCGGTGAAGACTATGACCACAAGTTCTGGGCCAAGTGCATCAGCTGGGGTGTCGGTGGCTGGGTTGCCTACTACGCCGTGGCCATTACCTACGTTTTAGGCCTTCACATTTTGGGTATCACCCTCTAACTTTGCAATTTTTATGGCTACGCGAAAGAAAACCGCACAAAATGACGCAGTCAATGCTCGCGCCAACTACGTGTTGGGGCTTTTGGGCGGCGTAGTCAAAGCTCCTCCTCAACCCTCAAAAGAAGCTATGCAGTATTACGCTCGAGAAGCCGCCGAAGGCAATCCCGACGCACAATACCAATTGGCTCGTCTTTTAGTGGACGGTCAGGTCCTCTCCACCAATAATCGTGCTGCGCTCAAGTGGCTAAAAAAAGCCGTTGAGAAGGATCACGCTGCCAGTCAACACCTTCTCGGTCAAATGTACTGGCGAGGTCAAGGCGTCACTCGAGACCCCGAACGCGCCCTTGAACTTTTCCGTCAAGCGGCTATTTCCGGTAACGCCCAAGCCGAATACGATTTAGGCTGCGCATTAATGGACGGAGAAGAAACCGAAAAAGACGCTTATCAGGCTTTGCGTTGGTTTCGCTTAGCCGGTGCCCAAGGGCATGCTCAAGCTCAGTACCGTGTGGGCGAGGCCATGGCCCATGGTTTAGGTTGTGAACCCGATCTTATTCAAGCGGCCAACTGGTTAAGAAAAGCGGCGATCAACAATGAACCTAAAGCTCAATACGAGTTTGGGCTTCTTTTTACTCGCCCCGACTACCCCAAACACAATGAAGCGGAAGCCTTCCGTTGGATTAAACTTTCTGCCATGGCGGGTTACGCTCCTGCCCAATACCAGTTAGCGCATTTCTATCAATTGGGGGAAGGCACGGTTGCCTCTTACGATGAAGCGTTCCGCTGGGCCCGAAAGGCTGCCTTACAAGACGATAAGAAGGCTTTAATGCTTTTGGCCAACTTCTATCGCTTTGGTGCCGGTTGCGCTACTGACCCAGTTGCCGCTTACGCCATTACAAGTTACGTTTGCTTGGATCAGGATGAAGATCAGGCTCGAGCCCTGTTGGATACTTTGGAAGGCAGTATTGCTGCCACGAAACACGATCAAATCCAAAAGACTTTGTTGAGCGCCAAAAATGCGGCTGACTTACTTAACAATTTGCCGAGCTGATTGTCATCGAACTCGGCATTTTTTCTAGACCTGTTGATTGATCTTTCGAATCAATTGAAACTGAAGCCCTAAAGCACTCACCACACGACACATCGTCGTAAAAGACAAGTTGCGACCATTGAGCAAGCGATCGATGTCTTTCAAGCATTGTTCGTTGTTAATAGGTAGGACATTGGACTGCAAAGCCACTTGTAAAGCACTTCGAATCCCCGATCCGTCACCAGGATCGACCTCGGCGCTTTTTAAAAGAACCTTCATCCAATCATCTTCTGTCGAAAGTAGTTCTTGCGTTTCAAAAAGCGGCAAACTCTCAATGGGCGGTTCTTCTCGAGTTATGGCAGACTTCTCTACCTTCTTTTGGCGACTCATTTCCTCGTTCCTTTCCGGGATTGTCAAAAAAAGCCGAGATGCCCCAAGGAGACACCATCGGCTCTTAGAGAAGATTTCTAATTATTGCTTTTGCGTGCGTTGACGGACGGCTTCAAATAAGCAGATACCCGTGGCAACGGAGACGTTCAAACTTTCAACGGAACCCGTCAACGGAATCTTGGCTAAATCGTCACAGCGCTTGCGCGTCAGTTGACGAAGACCGGGGCCTTCGGCACCCATTACCCAAGCAAAGGCGCCCGTTTGATTAAAGTCGTAAATCAACTTCGTGGCTTCACCGGCTGCGCCCACCACCGTCACACCAGCATCACGCAATTCGACAATAGCAGCGGCCAAGTTCGTCACTTGAACCACCGGTACCGTTTCAGAGGCACCGGCAGCAGCCTTAGCGGCAGCAGGCGTCATGGAAGCGGAACGATCCTTCGGGATAATCACGGCGTGAACGCCCGCTGCATCGGCCGAGCGCAAGCAAGCACCGAAGTTACGCGGGTCGGTAATACCGTCCAAAATCAAGAACAAGGAGTCCGGACGAATCTCATCCATCAATTCGTCAAAGCTCATGCCCATGTCAAGTTCTTTGGCCATAGCCACAATGCCTTGGTGCGGAACGTCTTTACTGACCATACCGCTTAAACGTTCGTGAGAAGCGTGCATCACACGGATGCCGGCAGCGTCCAACTCTTCACGCATTTGCACCATACGCTTGTCGTGACGTGACGGATCCACATAAACCGTCAAAATGCTATCAGGGGCATTACGAAGACGGGCGCCCACGGCGTGAAAACCCGCCAAAACCATATTCTTAGCCATGTTTCAAACCTAACAAGTGAAACTGAAAAAAATTAAACCGATATTGTACCTTTATTTGACGAGTCGGAAGTCAATTCGACGACGATCTTCGTCAATTTCCATGACCTTCACCTTAACACGGTCACCCACGGCGAAGCGTTCACCAAAGTCTTGACCCACCAACGTGCCGTCAGCGGCGTAAATAAAGTAGTCATAGCCCAAATTCGAGATGGACAAAGCCTTCAACGAAAATTTCATCCAATTCCACATAGATCCCGAATTGGGTAACGGCAGTGATGCGCCCCTTATAGGTCTTATTACCCTTGGCGTTGGCCTTCATGTAGCGGCACTTTAACCATGCCATCACATCGCGGCTGGCTTCATCGGCACGACGCTCGCAAGCCGATGTAATCTTACCGAGACGAACCCAGTCGTCTTTGCCTTGAACAAACTTTATATTGGCCGTAACCTTAGGCATTGCTTGAAGCGTACGCTCTAACCCTTGACCGCTGTAGCTCGTTAACACGGCACACGAGGCCTCATAGACTTCGGGTTGATAGTGACGACGTGACAAAATGGAGCGAATCGTACGGTGGACCAAAAGGTCTGGATAGCGACGGATGGGCGAAGTGAAGTGCGTATAGGCTTCATAGCCCAAACCGTAGTGACCGATATTGTCCGGTGCATAAACCGCACGTTGCATGGAACGCAACAAGAGCATTTGCACTTCATCAGCATAGGGGCGACCGGCAATTTGTTCAATCACCTCTTCATAGTCCGCCGCCGTCGGATGATCCCCGCCTCGCAATTGCAAACCGAAACCACTTAACATTTGGCGTAATTGCTTTAAGCGTTCAACTGACGGTGCATCATGCACGCGGTACAAACATAAACGATCGTGGCGAGCGATAAAGTCAGCGGCACACGTGTTGGCCGCTAACATGCACTCTTCAATCAAACGGTTGGCGTCGGTGAGTTCTCGTGCAACAATGGCCACCACTTCACCCATGTCATTAGTGAGCGCTTGAGATTCTCGCGTTGTGAAATCAATGGCACCGCGACGCTCACGGGCCTTACGTAAGACTTTGTAGAGGTCGTAGAGAGCATCCAATTGGGGCTTCATGTCAGAGGGGAGCTTTTGTTCATCCGTACTGCTACCAGACAAATAAGACCAAACGTCCGTATAGGTTAAGCGCGCATGAGACAAAATCAGCGCCGGGTAGAACTGATAAGCCGTGACCATTCCCAAAGGTGAAATGATCATGTCGCAGACCATCGTGCAACGCTCGACACCGGGATTTAAAGAACAAATACCGTTACTGAGCTTTTCCGGCAACATCGGAATGACCCGGCGCGGGAAATAAACAGAGGTGGAACGAAGCTGGGCGTCTTTATCCAAAGGCTGACCAGGCTTAACGTAGTGGCTGACGTCGGCAATGGCAACCAAGAGACGACAATCCCCGTTTTCCAACGGTTGAGCAAAGACCGCATCGTCAAAGTCTCGGGCATCCTCACCGTCAATCGTACAAAACGGCACATCACGCAAGTCCACACGACGGGCACGATCTTTGGCCATAACACGAGAGGGCAACTTTTCCGTCTCTTGAAGCGTCTCTGTACTGAATTCATGCGGAACGCCAAACTGACGGACGGCCAATTCAACTTCTAACTCTGCATCGTTATTGACAACCAACTCGTGTTGAATTTCAATCGACACCTTGGGGTTGTCATCACTGGGGTAGCCGACAATGCGAGCGACAACCTTCTTGTCAACCCAAGCATCAAGTTTTTCTTCTTTTTGCGTAAAGCCCACACTTAAGTAACTTAAACGCGGATCGAACTTTCTGAAGTGATAGCTCTTCGTACCGTTTCTTTTGACGGCACATTTGACTTCACCCACGATTTCCGTCACAGAGTGCTCAACCACCTCTTTAATAATGGCTGTTGAATTCATGGGGCCGTAGCCGAAATTGACCTTGTCTCCGGGCAAATACTGGCGAGCTTTGTCTTCAATGATCGGAATCTTTTGACCGGTTTCATCGTCGACCACGAAGGGATAGTTTTGTGCGTAGCAAAGCACCACGCCGGTTCTGACTTTGGCGCTCGGATGGCTGAAGGTATTGTTTTGTGCGTTATAGGAAATGCGGGAGTCATCCATCAATCGCATCAAAACGGCATTAAACATCTTGTCGTTGAGCTTTCTGTAGTCTTGTTGGAGCAAAACGTACAATTCACCTGGATCAAGCTCTGTGGCACTCGACAATAAAATAGCCACCGCTTTTTGGGTGAGCTCCTGTTCGACATAACTCTTGACTCGACCGGCCGACTTTGCTGGTTTACGCGTGGTGTTTCGCTTCGTCTTAACAATTTTAGGACGAGGCATTTTTTTCAAATTCGTCAAAATTTTCTCTCTTACTGATATAATGACCACCTTGTTTCTCAAAAGTGTTCATCACTTTTGATGGGCCCAGGTGGCGAAATTGGTAGACGCACCAGCTTCAGGTGCTGGCGTTGTAAAAGACGTATCGGTTCGAGTCCGATCCTGGGCACCACTTCTCTTCTTTTTCTAACTTAATTCCTCAGAAAAGCAGCTTGTCCACGAGAGCTAGAGTCTCGTCTTTCATGCGTCTTCGTGCAAATCGCATACAGGTTAGATGGTAACACGGAAAAGACATTCTCATTGGATTTTTTCAATGTTTTGAGCATTTTTGCAAGCGAATTTGTAACGGACTACATGCGAGTTTAGATCGTAACTTCCCCAGCTTTCGCATGTCCACGACCAGTCCCCTTTTTTGGGTACCATCTTTCGCCTTATCCTCGAAAAAGTGTGAAATTTGCCCCTAGCGAAATCTACGTGCAAACCCTTAAACTATCCCTTCAATAGTTGTCAACCCAAATTACAACGTTTGGATACGTCTCTACCTTTTTATTCACCCGACGATGAGTGAAAGCATTAACGATCTGTTGAGTCTATTGAAGTAACCGCTGTTTTAACACAAAAAGTCCTGTTTCAAACACCAGAGGCAGAACTTTTTTGTTTTGGGAAATTAATCATTTTGTCTTTTTGTGCCCAAGCACGAATTGCTTCTGTCACTACATCTAAGTCGCCAGAGTCTTTGTAATAGCGATCGATTTCGCAAAGCGCTTTTAAGATTTCAAAATCGTGCGGTGCACCACCC
The DNA here is from genome assembly GCA_902477615.1 of uncultured Sutterella sp. Lineage (GTDB taxonomy): Bacteria > Pseudomonadota > Gammaproteobacteria > Burkholderiales > Burkholderiaceae_F > Aphodousia. Next base: position 4,621 of record CABSHY010000026.1, on the reverse strand, counting down.
AACATTTTATTTGCCACTTCCAGCGCTTCTTCAAGACTCTCCCCTGCCCTGAGTTTTCTGAGGATGTCATCAAAAAGAGGCTTTTGATCAGATTGCGTAATCTGGATCAGACGCTCGGCAAGTGTTGTAGGAGCGAACATCTTCGCTGTGTTCATAGAAGGATTGAATTTAAAACTCTTGCCACCAAAATTAATGAGCGCTGCTTGCAAAAAGCTCTTTTGACCTCTGGGAGGCACCTTTCCCAAGGAAGCTACTTCTAAGACAACGTTCCAAAACTTCCAAGCCTCATCATCGAGTTCGCCGGCATCTTCACTCTTCAACACTTCAACTAAAAAGTTTCGATCAAAGTAATGCAACACCCGTACCACGTCCTCGCTTTTGCCTTTGTTCATGACAACGGCCAACACTTCATTGGGGTTTTTAACGCAGTCTTGCGGACTTCGCCACCAAAGATAGCGAGCCAATTGCATCACAAAGTGTTTTTGAAAAGGTTTAAGTTCTTGAGCCATGGTGATTAATACAAATGGTTAACAATGATATTGTGCCACTTTATCGCTAATACTAAGTTACACGGAGGAGTTAAAGGATTAGAATAGCGCCGTCACTCTCCAACTCTCCTTTTTACTGAGCACATAAAAATGATGAAACAATCGTTATGGGCCTTGGGGGCAGCGGCACTTTTTTCAATGATGGCCGTTTTCGTCAAGCTCTGCAGCGGTCACTTCGGCACCTTTGAATTGGTGTTTTACCGCTCCTTGGTCGGTGTTATCACGATTTTAATCTTTGTCCGCAGTCACGGTTTAAGTCTCAAGACCGAGCATTTAGGCGGACACATCATCCGCTCTGTTTTAGGGACTTCAACGGTTGTCCTTTGGTTTTTCACGATCGGTGAAATGCCCTTAGGCACCAATATGACACTTATCTACACAACCCCCCTTTTCATGGCCGCCAACTTCATCATCTTGGCGTGGTTACGTAAAGAATCTGCGCCCTGGGGCATTATTTTGGCCATTTTCTTCGGGTTCACCGGCGTGACCACCGTTTTACAACCCTCCTTTGAAGCCGGTTACCTCATCCCAGCCATGATTTGTTTGTTGGTAGCCTTCATTGACTTGATCGTTTACTGGCAAATCAAGGAATTGGGCAATTTAAAGGAACCTTCCTGGCGTATCGTGTTTTACTTCACGAGTTTCGGTACGCTCGCAGGACTCTTGGGAGCTTTTCTCTTTCAAGGCGGCATGCACATGCCCACACTTGAATCCGGCGCCTACCTTGTCGGCATGGGCATTTGCGCCACACTTGCTCAAATCTGTACGACGCGCTCTTACGCCTACGGCAATATGCTCTTGAGTTCTTGCTTGGGCTTTTCTGCCATTCCGTTCTCGGCTTGCATGAGCTTCATCTTCTTTGCCGAATACATCACATGGAACGGTTTAATCGGTATGATTATGATTGTGATTGCAGGCGTCTTCGCAACGATTTACACTAAGAAAACCGAAGCGCAAGCCAAGGCTAAAGAAGCTAACGCTAACGCCTGATACATTTTCGATTAAACATAGAAAGGACCATCATCATGGCTGATAAGAAAGAAACGGCACAAGCCGAAGAGCAAAACAACGTCTGGGTTTGTGACAACATTGCCGTGACGCACTGTGATGTCAATGACAAGGGTATTGTCTACACCGTTACTTGGGTCGACTTCATGGGCTTGCAACGCTCTGCCAAGTTTAACCGCGAAGATTGCTACTTTGACTTCGCTACCGTTTTGAAGACGTTGGTGAAGGGTGGCTATCGCTACAACACGATGTTGCCGCAAGCCGCTGCCGTCGTTCAACAACGCTTAACGGCTTTCCGTCCGTCTCAAGAAAGCGTTCAAAAGGCATTGGATTCCATGAAGAAATAATCTTCATTGAAGATTTTGCCTAAAAGAGCTCGAATTTCGGGCTCTTTTTTGTTATCTCAACAGTAATTAAGTCCGTGTTTTGAAGCCCAAAACTGATAAAATGCCATCATTATTTTCTATCAATGAAACGGGATTGCCAAATGATTACCGATCACGAAGTCCAACAATGTCGCCTTCAAACCATCCGTGACGTGGTTCGCTACGCCATGACGCAGTTTGAAACCCATAAGATTTTCTACGGTCACGGCTGTGCCAATGCTTATGAAGAAGCCTACTTCCTGGTAGCTCGCACATTAAAACTCGGCTTTGAGGATTTGGATCGTTTCTGGGATGCCCGTGTCTCTAACGCCGAATTAAAGCTTTTGTTGGAACGCATCCATTTGCGCGCCGTCGAAAAGCTTCCGATGCCCTACATTTTGAAAGAATCTTGGTTGGTTGATCACCAATTCTATTGCGATGAGCGTGTTTTGATTCCTCGCTCCTATATCGCCGAACTCTTAAAAGATGAATTGGCCCCGTGGGTTCCCAATGCCGAACGCGTTACGCGCGTGTTGGACCTCTGCACGGGCTCTGCCTGTTTGGGCATTTTGGCCGCTGAAGCCTTCCCCAATGCCAAAATCGATTGCGTTGATATCAGCAAAGACGCATTAGAGGTGGGCAAAATCAACGTTGCCGAATATGGCTTAGAAGATCGCATCGAATTGATTGAAAGCGATCTCTTTAATGCAATCCCCGACCGCCAATACGATGTGATTATTTCCAATCCCCCGTATGTGACGACCGAAGCCATGAATAACCTTCCGGGCGAGTACCAACATGAACCGGCCTTAGCTTTGGGTGCCGGTGACGACGGTTTGGATATCGTTCGTCGTATGTTGGCTGAAGCGTCTTCTCACTTGACCCCCAAGGGTGTATTAGTGGTTGAAGTGGGCGACGGTCGTGCTGCTTGTGAAGAAGCTTATCCGCGCTTACCCTTTACGTGGTTAGCCACGGAAGCTGAAGAAGAGATGGTGTTCCTCTTACGTAAAGAAGAGTTGCCTTAATGCTTCGTCTACATGATATCAGTTTAATGCGTGGCGTTCGGGTCTTGTACTCGAACGCTACGCTTTTAGCCAACCCCGGTGAGCGTGTCGGACTTGTGGGCAACAATGGTTGCGGCAAGTCCTCTCTTTTGGCGGCCATTTTGGGCGATGCCCCGATTGAATCGGGCGATATTGAAGCCCCTGAACAACATTTAATCGGTCACGTAGCCCAAGACATCGACAACATTGATGAAGTTGCCATTGATTGGGTTATCGGCGGTCATGGCCCCTTAATTGAAGCACGTAAAGACTTAGCCAACGCTCAAACCGACATGGAGTTAGCGCAAGCGCATGCTACGTTGGCTGAACTCAATGAAGGTGCCATCGAAGCCCAGGCTAAAATCATTTTGCACGGGCTGGGCTTCACGGAAGCTGCGACATCTCAACGCGTTAAAGACTTCTCGGGCGGTTGGCGAAACCGCTTGGCTTTGGCGCGCGCATTGATGTGTCCGGCCCAATTGTTGCTTCTTGACGAACCGACAAACCACTTGGACATGGATAGTGTCATTTGGCTTGAAGCGTGGCTCAAACGTCAACAGGCTACAACCATCATCATCAGCCACGACCGAGAATTCTTAGACCGAAGTGTGAACACCATTTGGTCGATTGAAGACAATACGATCCGCCGCTATGCCGGCAACTACAGTGCCTTTGAAGCCATGCGCATTGAACGCTTGCGTCAACAAGATGCTGCCGCCAAGGCTTATGAACGCGAAAGCGCTCACTTGCAAGCTTTTATTGATCGATTCCGCTACAAAGCCACGAAAGCCCGTCAAGCCCAGTCTCGCATCAAAATGCTGGAACGTTTAAAGGCAGTCGAACCCGTACGTGCAACGCGTGAGTGGCGTTTTGAATTCTTGCAAGCGGAACGTTGCCCCGAGCACTTGGTTGAAGCCAAGAGCGTAGCGTTAGGCTATGGCGAAAAACGCATTCTCAATAATGTGAGCTTTTCGATTCGATCCGGTGAACGCATCGGTGTTTTAGGGGTTAACGGTGCGGGTAAATCCACGCTCATTAAAGGCATTTGCCAAGAATTAGCCGTTCAGCACGGGGAATTTCGTTTTGGTCAAGGGCTGCAAATCGGGTATTTTGCCCAACACCAACTTGAACAACTCCGTGAAGACGAGACGCCCCTACAACACTTGCGTCGTAAAGCACCCGAAGAGCGCGAGCAAGTGCTTCGCGACTTCTTGGGTCGCTTTAAGTTCTCGGGCGACATGGCCGCAAGCCCCGTCGGTCCATTCTCCGGTGGCGAAAAAGCCCGACTTGCCTTAGCCCTTTTGGCTTGGGATAAACCGAACCTTTTGGTGTTGGACGAACCGACCAACCACTTGGACATGGAAACGCGTGAAGCGTTGACAATGGCCTTGTCTTCCTTCGAAGGTTCCGTTCTTATCGTCTCCCACGATCGTCACTTGTTGGCAGCCACGACGGAACGCTTGATGCTCGTTCATGACGGAGAAGTCAAAGACTTTGACGGTGACTTGGATGACTATGCCGCTTTGGTGTTGGAGTCTCGTAAAGCCACTTTGACGGCCGCGAAAGCGAAAACGGAAACGGTCACGCCTAACGCCAATAAAAAAGAAGCTCGTCAGCAAGCTGCACAAGAGCGTCAACGCATTGCGCAGTTGAAAAA
>CABSHY010000025.1 GCA_902477615.1 uncultured Sutterella sp. | reverse complement strand
TGACGGTTTAACGGATCGCTTTGGTATTGATGAATACTATGCTCTTCACTCCGAACCCATGGTGCCTCTTGGTCAAGTGGGCTTTATTTCCGGTTTTGCAACGGCCAATGCAGACGGTTTTGAAGTGAGATTTAAAGGCACGGGCGGACACGGCTCTCGCCCCCAACTCGTGCAAGACAGCATTGTGGCGATGGGCGAAGCAATCAGCGCCATTCAAACGATTGCTTCACGCAACTGCTCCCCTGACAAGGCTTGTGTGGTCTCCGTTTGCTATGTAAAAGCCGGAGACTCTAAGGGCATCAGTGTCATTCCGCAAGAAGCTGTTTTCGGCGGTACAACACGCTCTTACGAACCGGAAATCCGCGATCTTATTGAAAAACGAATTGGAGAAATTTGTCACGGGGTCGCAATGGCGCATGGTGTGGACGTTGATTATCGCTACACACGACTCTATCCGTCTCTATATAACGATCCCGAATGCGTCAAAGAAGCCAAACGCTTGACCAAGTGTTCGTTAGGCGAAGAAAGTGCCATTGACATCGAAAGGCTTTTGGGTGGAGAAGACTTCTCCTTTATGCTTCAATCGCGCCCCGGATGCTTCTTCCGATTGGGTTTAAGAGACGATGATCACCAAGTCTCATTGCACAACAACGCCTTTGACTTTAACGACAAAGGCATTGCTTATGGCGCCTCCGTTCTTTTAACTGTTGCTTTAAATCGAGCCAATGCCAAGGATAACAAATGATCAGAACCGTGCCACTTTTAATGGGTTTGACCCTGGCTTTGGCGATTCAAGCAACGTCAGCCCACGCTGCCACACGAGACGAGATTGCTCAATTAGCAACTTCCCATCAAGGCGATTTTAATTATTGGCAAAAAGACTCTCCCACGGTCAGTAAGCTCAAAGCTTATGTTGACCAAGTGACAGACACAAAAGCCAATACCTTTGTTCCCATTGAAAACCGTATTGCCGTTTTTGATGTGGACGGAACGCTCATTGACGAAAGAGGTCCTTTTTACTTAGATTGGTTGATTTTCCTGCATCGCGTATTGCACGACCCAACCTATAAAGCGCCTAAAAATATCTATGATTTTGCACTCAGAGGCGAGAAAGCCCTTCAAAAGGGCGAGCGATTCCCCGATTATGGTCCTGGCGAATTTGAGATGCACATGAGTGTCTTTGAAGGGATGACGGACGCGGCTTTTGCCCAATACGTATTGGATTTTGCAAAAACACCCAACCCTTATTACACGAATCTCAAATACGGCGAAGCGTTTTTCTTACCGATGGTGGAAATTATTAGCTACCTTAAAGCCAACCACTTCACTGTCTATGCGGTTACGGGCTCTGATCGTGCGATCGTGAGAAGTTTAGTAAACGGCTTAAATCTCATGACGCATAATCATGTGATCGGGTCTGACGTGAAGCTTTTGGCGACCGGACAAAAAGAAAAAGATGGATTGAGTTATCGCTTTAGTCCCGACGATGCATTGGTGCGAGGCGCTTTGGTTGTCAAAAACCTTCAGCAAAACAAGGTCGAAGCCATTGCAAAAGAGATCGGTCAAAAGCCTATTTTGGCTTTTGGTAATAGCAATGGGGACGCAAGCATGATGCAGTACACCATTAACAACAATCCCTATCCTACCATGGCTTTTAGGCTCATGTGCGATGACAAGGCTCGAGCCTACTGTCGGGAAAACGTGGAGAAGTCGAAAAACGCTGCTCAAAAGTACGGTTGGGAGACGATTTCCATGACGGCAGAATTGAGAACGATTTTTGGCGAAAAGGTGAAGAAACCCAAGAACTAGTAGCAAAAGAGGCGGATCATTCTCAATCACGCCTCTTTTTTGATTTGGTCATTATTGCAAACTAAACCATAATCAAAGCTAAAACAATCACGGCACAGAAGCACGGTACTGAAGTACGCTTTGCCACTTCAATCGGACTCACCATGGCTAAGCCCGACACAACAACCATAGCACCAGCAATTGGAGATGATGTTCTTCCTAAAGTACCCGTCAAGAAAGCCAATGCACCTAACTTCGGAACTTCCATGCCAAATTGTGCTGCATGAGGCGTTACGGCTTCATTGAAGGCAAAAGTTGAAGCGTCACCCGAGCCAGTCATGGCACCTAACAACCACGGACCAATCGAACCGCCCCAGCGAGCGATGTCATTGGATTGCTTTAATAACTCAACGAACGTATCAATAAGGCCCGTAACCTTTAAGCCTGCCGCAAAAACACCTGCAGCAATGATGATACCTAAGATTTCACCATAGCCCTTACCCATGCCACTAAAGAACGTCTTAGAAAATTCTTGAGGATTAGCACGTGTTACCAGCAAGCAAATAATCGCACCAACCACCATGGCTTGAGCCACACCCATCTTGATTTGAGGGATCACTGAATTGCCCAATACCAACAATAAAACTGGCACTAAAGGCATGATGGCATAAATGACATTCGGATTTTCAATCAGTTCGACCTTGCGTGATTCATCAATTCTGGCACTTTCATATTTAGCAGACTTGTCTTTAAAAACAAGGGCCATCACTAAGCCGCCGATGATGACAAACGCATAAAGCGTCAATGAGTAAGGTAAGTGCAATCCAATGAAATCCATGATTTCCATATCAGCCATTTTTGCGACATAAACATTGTGAGACGTCCCCGGAGACAATAAACCACCAACCGTACCTAACATGACTGAAGCTGCCGAGCCTGCTGGCGAAATACCGGCACGAAGCATCACAGGAATTAATGTCGAACCCACTGCCGCGGCAGTACCTGCAGCAGAGGGAATGGCTATATTGACCAAAATTGTCACGGCCGTGCAAACAGGAATCAGAAAAAGTCCTAACCCTTTAATAGGTTTTGACAACAAGGCCACCAAGTGTTGATCACAGCGCGTGTAATTGGATACCATGGCAAAACCCATGGATGTACAGATAGCGGTAATCAATCCCCCTTTTGTCATGGAACTGGCAAAAGCATTGAAGGCCTCCATTGGTTGAAAAGAAATTAAGCACATGAGAAGACCGGAGGTAAATAAAACCAAGCGCGTCTCCCAGCGTTTAACCAATGCTGCAATTGTTAAAATAACAATCCCTATGGCAATCCATCCTAGTATTGTCATATCAGTTCTCCTTGGGTGAAGAAGTAAGTTCGTTTTTCATAACTAGACGAAGTCCGAACAAAATAAAGAGCAATCCACAAACAGCGTTGAGTTGAATCGGCTCATGAACCACGAAAACTGCCAAGAGAAAAGCTGTCACAGGATCCAAAAGAGATAAAGCCACCGCTGTATTGAAATTGATGCGAGAAAGAGCTCTGGTGTAGAGCAAAAAAGCCACCCCGGTCGTAAAAACACCGAGATACAGAACCACCGTGTAGTCAATGAGAGAAAGTGAGTTAGGGAGTGGACTCAATAAGCAAGAGGCCAGCGTAGCAATCAAAAACGCAAGCATGAAGCTAAAAGCCATTGCCGATTGCGAACTGATTTGCTTTACCAGTTGAGCACTCAATTGACTAAAGCAGGCATAACACAATCCCGCTATTAAGCAACTTCCCAGTCCAACAAGATCAATAAACCAAGAATGAGCTTGTGAAATCGCCATCCATGTCACGCCCACAGCGGCGCAACAGACACCAAGCCACCAAGATTTTGAAGGTATTTTGCGATTAACGAAAATGGCTAATAGTCCAGCCCAAATGGGAGCAGAGCCAATCGTGGCAACAGATCCGATGGCAATTCCCGTTTCTCTGACACCGTAAAAGAAGCAGAAGTTATTAATCGTAATGCTTAATGCTGCCAACAAAAGCAAAAACCAAATGTGAGAAGAAAAGTTCTTGAAATCAAAGCCGTTTTTATGAAGGATCAAAAGTAAAAAGAAAAATAGACTCGCAACAAAAAAGCGTCCCGAAGCAATCCAATACACAGGGACTGCTGCAGACATAAAGCTTTGTGCGAAACCGATAGATCCCCACAATACGGCTGCCACCATAACCATAAAAAAGGCAATGACAGATGATTTCATTGACAAACCCTCCCCATAGGTAAGCAGCTGGCAACTGCTTACCTTTTTTCAATCACTGGATTAATTAAATGGAGTAAAGATTAGGGTTTATCAAAACTTCTGGGCGATTGAGGCGTTTAAGCATCATTTGTTGTGCTTCAAAAGCGTCGTCCAAAATTTTGTTTTCATCAACCAATGTCAACTGACGGTTTTTCATGACAACCTCACCATCAATGATGACGCAATCAATGTCTTGTCCTTGAGCATGGTTAACCAAACGCGTCACCGGCAATTGGAACGGGTAAAGATGGGGCTGACGGATATCGATCGTAATCATGTCTGCCTTTTTTCCGACTTCCAAAGAGCCGATTTCTTTCTCGAGTCCCAATGCCTTCGCGGGCTTTATCGTCACCATCTCTAAGACGGCACCACATGAAAGCAATGAGGAATCTTTATGTTCATAGCGTTGCAAGAGCAGCGTATTTTTCATATCGCGCCACAAGTCATAACTACGAGATGAGGCAGATCCGTCACTGACAATGGCCACATTAACACCCCGCTTAATCATTTCATAAACAGGACAGTGACCTTTGATGTGCATATTGGTTGAGGGGCCATGGAAGACCCATGCGCCTGTTTCAGCCAAGATATCGATAGAACTGTCAGGATATTTAGTGCTATGTGTTAAAGAAAGATTTTCATTTAAAACTTCAGGCGTATGCTCCTTCATGAATTCAACGTCATTTTCATATGCGTGAGCATGCAAAGGAACTCCGTACTTTTGAGAAATTTCAAACATAGCTCGATTATGAGCAATATTGGCTTCCACACTCTCGTCCGGGCGACAACCCATGCGACCAGGTGCCACAATACAAATTTGACGAGGATGTTTACCATTTAAAGTTCTGACGGCTTCTTCTGTAACAGCATGCGCCATTTCCGGTGTCACGTCATATTCCTTCACCAATTTCATACCGTCCCAAATTTTTGCGTGTTTCGGAAAGGCTCCATACGGACAACCGATACCGGATAATTCACGAATACCCGTACTGATGGCTCCTTCAAAATGGGCTTCAAGAGGTTCTAAATATTCACTGCGAGGCGTACTGCCAATCATAGAAACGGCGGTTGTCGTCCCAAACTTAATGCGCTCTGCCGCGGCCAAAGCCGCCTCTGCTCTCCAAAACTCACCGTCGGAACATTCGTAATAAATCGTTTGTGCCAACTCTTCCCAATTGGGACGACCGTCGCCCAAACTTCGAATAAGACTATGACCGCCATGCCCGTGAGCATCAACTAAACCCGGCATGATGACATGATGAGAACAATCAATCACTTTTTGAGCACCAATGTCTGGTAACTCGCTCATCTGTCCGATAGCAACAATACGATCTTTTTGTACAGCAACAAAACCGTTATCAATGACTCGGCGATCTTGATCAATCGTAATAATCGTGCCATTAACAAGTAACAAATCCCACATGATTTGTCCTCCATTGATGCCATTTGTTTAATTCATTATCTCTGTATCCGAATGGAATCCAAACTAAAGATTTTTGATTAGCTGGCTCAGAACTACTAAAAAGATTGGTTGCTATTGTTCCGTTAACGCAGTATTCAATCCAAAGTCTGATGGATGACTGAGAATAAAATCCAAAACCGTTTGACTAAGTTCTTGAGCGAGATTCATACGGTGAGCAAAAAAGAACGCACTATCACTCAACGACTTTTCCACATAGTCAGAGCGTAGATGTTCTTCAAAATAATGCGCCGCTATCTGTTTTGGTAAAACCACGGCAATATCGTCTTCCTTATCAAAACGCTTAATTAATACTTCAAGAGGTAACGTTTGATGTTGAGCTCCAACCATAAAACCGTACTCAATGGATTTTCCAATCGACTCAACCTGATCAGTATTAACAGAACAGATTTTTATAATTTTTCCCTGATCCCAACACGCTTTATTAGCCAATAATACCCATTCGACTTTCCCCAAAAGTTTCACCGACCAATGGCGATTCGCAGGCAAAGAATCGTTGCCACCAATGATGCAGTGGCAATGTTGAGCATCTGAAGAAAAAGCGATTTCTTTGAAATTGAAGTGAGTTTGGGGATATTGATGACTTAAAAATATTGAAAGTTTCTCTATTGCACTTGCCATTAAACTTGATCCATAACCAATAGAAAAATCAGATACATAACCGTTATTAATTTGATGAATTTGAGCCGGGATATTTTCCATCAACGAATAGATCTGAAGAAATAATTCTTCAAGTTTCTTCCCTGCTGGCAACAGTTCCAATGTCAAATGTGTGCGCTTAAAGAGAGGGCAACCGAGTTGTTGTTCCAAGGTTCGAATTCGATAGCTTATCGCTGCCGGGGTTTTGTGTAAGACTTCTGAGGCATCTCCAAAATTCTTACACTTAACAACGATTAAAAATGCCCGAATGGTCTCAGCATCAAAATTGGGTAAACGTGTATCCAACATATGCCCTCCCCTAGGCGAAAAATTTATAAATTACCAACAAACTTAAATCTAATCATACCTGTGGTTTACGTTTTACACTTTTGTTTTTTACTGGTTTGAAACTCTTACAGCTGTCACTTCATTATTAACTTGTTCAGGCCTTTGCCCATTAAATTTCAATTGAGTACGCTATTTCTCATAGTCTTTTGAAAAAAAGCATGTCTTCTCAGGATTATCGCTTTCGTTTCTTTGCTCTAGACATTACAATCACCCTATTCTTAATCCCTTTCTTTATGTGAACAACTATGTCCTCTATTGAAAACGTTTTACAAATGATTGAAGACAACGACGTTAAGTTTGTTGATCTTCGCTTTACCGACATGAAGGGTAAAGAGCAACACGTCAGCATCCCCGCTCGTCACGTCGATGAAGACTTTTTTGAAGAAGGTCAACCCTTTGACGGTTCTTCGATGGCAGGTTGGAAGGGCATTGAAGCAAGCGACATGATTTTGATTGCCGACCCTGACAGTGCTCGTTTGGACCCGTTCCGTGAAGAAAATACGTTAATTTTGACGTGCGATGCTGCCGATCCCATCACGGGTAAGGGCTATGAGCGCGATCCGCGTTCGATTGCCAAGCGCGCTGAAGCTTATTTGAAGTCCACGGGTGTGGGCGATACGGCTTACTTCGGTCCCGAGCCCGAGTTCTACATTTTTGATTCCATCATGTGGAATACGGCGCCTGAAAATTCTTTCTTTAAGATCGTTTCCGATGAATCCGGCTGGTCTTCCAAGATCGACTACGAACAAGGTAACCTTGGTCACCGTCCGGGTCACCAAGGTGGTTACTTCCCCGTTCCCCCCATTGACTCTTTCCAAGACATGCGCGCAGAAATGTGCTTGTTGACCGAACAACAAGGCGTGCCCGTTGAAGTGCAACACCACGAAGTGGGTGCCGGTCAATGCGAAATCGGTACGCGCTTTAATACGTTGGTTAAGCGCGCCGACTGGACGCAAATCTTTAAGTACACGGTTTGGAACGTGGCCGCTGCCTACGGTAAGAGCGCCACCTTTATGCCCAAACCCGTTACGGGCAGTGCCGGCAGTGGCATGCACGTGCACCAATCCATTTGGAAGGACGGTCAAAACCTCTTTGCCGGTAACGGTTATGCGGGTTTAAGCGACATGGCCCTGTACTACATCGGTGGTGTGATTAAGCATGCTCGTGCATTAAACGCCATTACGAACCCTTCTACTAACTCCTATAAGCGTTTGGTGCCGGGTTTTGAAGCTCCGGTGAAATTGGCTTATTCTGCTCGCAACCGTTCAGCTTCCATCCGCATTCCGCACGTGGCAGGCGACAAGGCTCGTCGTATTGAAGTTCGCTTCCCCGATCCGATGGCCAACCCCTACTTGTGCTTTAGCGCTTTGTTGATGGCAGGGCTCGACGGCATCATGAATAAGATTCATCCGGGTGAAGCCGCTGATAAGAATCTTTATGACTTGCCGCCGGAAGAAAACGCCAAGATCCCGACCGTTTGTGCTTCCTTAGAAGAAGCGTTGGACGCTTTGGCTGCTGACCACGAATTCTTAACGCGTGGCGGCGTCTTCACCGAAGACATGATCCAAGCCTACATCCAATTAAAGGCTAAGGAAGTCGAACGCTTCCGCTTGGCTGTGGCTCCGGTTGAATTTGATATGTACTACAAGTACTAATTCAAAGACGCTTTCCGATACAATGGGCGTTGAAAACACTCAACGCCCATTTCTTTTATATTTAATTTCATGACCTTAGACGCTCTTAACGATTGGCTACTTGATAAAGGCTGCAAGCCCCAACACCTCCAACACATGTATCGTGCCCTGTTGGGTGTGGTGCCGTGGCCAAATCAAGACAACGAAAAGTTCCCCAAAAAACTGCGTGAGCATTTGCCGGAACTTCATCGTCTCTTGGACGAGCTTTTAACACTCGTTCAAACGCAAGAAGGCTCGGAAGAAAAAGACTCTGCCAAACTCTTATTAGCGTTAAAGGACGGCCACACGATTGAAAGCGTCATTTTGCCCCGAGAAGGCGTTTGCGTCTCCTCTCAAGTGGGTTGTGCCGTAGGTTGCGTTTTTTGCATGACGGGTAAAGGCGGTTTGATTCGTCAATTGACGGACTTAGAAATCGTGGCGCAAGTGATGCGCGCTCGCGCCCTTCGCCCCGAAACCCGTAAGGTTGCGTTTATGGGCATGGGGGAGCCTTCGCACAACCTTCAAAACGTGATGCGTGCGATTAATTTCTTAGGCACCTACGGGCAATTTCCCCATAAGAATTTAGTGCTCTCAACGGTGGGGGATGCTCGCGTCTTTGAAGCGTTAAAGGCATCAAAAGTAAAACCTGCGTTGGCGATTTCGCTTCACACGACAAACGAAGAAAAGCGCAAAACTCTTTTACCCAAAGCCGGGAAAATTGCGATTGAAACCTTGGTTGAAGAAGCAGAAAAATATGCTCGAGAAACGGGCTATCCCATTCAATACCAATGGACGTTGATTAAAGGGTTAAATGATGGTGAGGATGAGGTTAATCGTTTGATTGAATTGCTCTCCGGTAAATACGCCATGATGAACTTTATCCCCGTTAACGTCGTTGAAAAAAATAGCTACCAACGTCCTTCGATTGAGCGTTGCGCTGAGATGGCAAGAAGCCTTCATCAAGCACACATCATTGCCAAACTTCGTCACTCTGCCGCTCAAGACGTTGAAGGCGGTTGCGGTCAATTACGAAGCCGCTATATCCAATTACAGGAAAACTAAATGTCCAAATTTGAAGAACTCGGTCTTACCGCTCCCCTTTTGAAGGCCTTAAACGATTTGTCGTTTGAGACGCCCACTCCTGTGCAGGAGCAAGCCATTCCGGCGCTTTTAGACGGACGAGACGTTTTGGGCATTGCTCAAACCGGTACCGGCAAAACGGCGGCCTTTGGTTTGCCCCTATTAATGCAACTCTCTCAATCCAAAAAGCGTGCCCAACGCTACAAAGCGAAAGCCTTGATTTTGGCGCCCACGCGTGAATTAGCGGCTCAGATTGAAGCGGCACTCGTCTCTTACGCCAAGTATTTGAAATTAAAGATGTGCGTGATCGTCGGGGGTGTGGGTTTCGGTAAGCAATTAAAGAACCTTGAAGAAGGCATGGACATTGTGATTGCCACGCCCGGTCGCCTTTTAGATCACGCCAAAGACGGTCACTTCTTTTTTGATGACACGCATTTCTTGGTGATGGACGAAGCCGACCGTATGCTTGACATGGGCTTTATTGCCGACATTCGTGCGATTTTGAAAAATTGCCCCGAAGATCGTCAGTCCATGCTTTTTTCTGCCACGTTCTCAGAGGACATTCGCAATTTAGCGGAACGCCTCTTGGACGCCCCTGTGATGGTGGAAATCGCCGCCAATCGTGACGTGAGCAAAATCGCTCAAACAATCTACCAGGTAAAAAAAGAACACAAGCGAGACTTCTTACGCGACTTGATTGTGGATAACCAATGGCGCCAAGTGTTGATTTTCACGAAACTTAAATCCGGTGCTGCCCGTTTGGCCAAACACTTGGAAAAAGACGGTTTTACGGTAGATTGCATCCACGGGGATCGCACGCAATCGGCGCGCTCCAAGGCACTGGCCAAATTTAAGAGTGGTGAAGTGCAGATTTTGGTTGCCACCGACGTCGTGGCCCGTGGGATCGACATTAAAGAGTTGCCTCATGTGGTTAATTTCGATCTTCCGAACAACGCCGAAGACTATGTACACCGCATTGGTCGCACGGGTCGCGCGGGCATGGATGGTGAAGCGGTTTCTTTGATGCAACCCGAAGATCGCTATTTGTTGCGCTCCATTGAACGACTCATCAAGAAAAAGTTTGACGTTCAAGTCATTGATGAAGCCGATCCCGCTGATTTTGTTGATGAAGCGCCTCAAAAGCGTCGTGGACGCGCAAGCGAACGAAGCATGACCGAAGGTCGTGGACGACCAGCAGGTAAAGGCCGTCGTGAGAAAAAAGAAGATGAACGTGAGA
>CABSHY010000024.1 GCA_902477615.1 uncultured Sutterella sp. | reverse complement strand
AAACGTTGCTGCCCGGGATATACGTACCATAGAGGTTAAACCAGTCCGTACCCATGCTAACAACGGGGAGCGGTACCGGAATCGGCATCCAGTTGTAGTCCTCACGGAAGGTGACACCGGCCGTGTAACCGGCACCTAAATGGAAGCCGGAGTTTGCGATCGGAAAACGTGCGACCCAAGCGTAACCGAGAATGGGTTCGGGTTCGTAGTGGGAGTCGCGGAACAACATGATGTAAGCCAAACGTTCATTACCACGTTCGTCAATGATGCTACGAGAGATACCGGCACCGAGAGGATAGGCATTTTCTTCATTGCGATTATCGTAGTCCCAGCGCGGGTGGTTCGTGTAGGTCGGAAGCAACAAGCTCGTCGAACCGGTTTCGATAATGTGATGCATACCGTTGATTTGGTTACCAACGAAACCTGCATCCGGATACGGAGAGGTTGCGCCCGGCAACGTTTCAAGGAATCCATCCCAAAGACCGGCTTGAGCGGAAACACCGGCTAAAGATAACGTGGTTGCTAATGCAATTTTTTTAAGGTTCAGCACATCGGCTCCTTGTGGAATTCGATCGTTTAATTCTAAAAAATGTCTAATTATTTCAGCTTTTTAGGATATCGTCCATAGTTTTTGTTTAAACCGTGAGAAAAAGATGGAAAACTCCCGTACAATCACGATCGGACAAAGTTTGTCACGGCGATCGCGGGAATTTATTTCACGAGGAAAGTCCGGACTCCACAGAGCACCGTAGCAGTTAACGACTGCCTGCCGTAAGGCACGGATTAGAGCAACAGAGACGAGCCGACGTTAGGGTCGGGTGAAACGGGCAATCTCTACGGGGAGCAACATCAAATAGGCAACCGACGAACCTGCTCGGTGAGGTTGCGGGTAGATGGCTTGAGACGTGGCGTGAGTCACGTTCTAGATGAATGATTGTCGGCTAGGGGCGACCTTAGAACAGAATCCGGCTTATCGACGAACTTTGTCCTTTTCTTTTCTTCTTTGGTTCTACTCCAAAGAAAAACCGGTGCACGTTGGCACCGGTTCCCTTTCTGGAATTTTCCTTTATTAATCTTTAACTGCCATGATCGGGATCACTCGTTTAGTGACCTTCTTTTGATCATCTTTTTTGGCCATGGCTTTCATCCAAAGAATCATCAATGCCAAAATGGTGAGGCTTAACCCAATGCAGATAGTGGCGTAGACAGGATTGGCTGCGAAATTAACCGTTTGGTAGAAAATCGTTGCTGCGCTATAGCCCAAAGCCGTTGTCCACGCCACGGTAAATACTGTCCAACGACCGCCAACTTCACGGTAAATGGCGCCGACGGCGGCCACACAAGGAACGTAGAGCAATACCATCAAAAGGTAAGCAAAGGCCGCGGAGGCAGAACCAAAAAGCGTTCGGATGGTGGCAATCGTACCCAAAGAGACGCCTTGGCTTTCTGCGGCTTCTTCTTGATTGGACAAGTCATCAACGTGCAAACCCATCGGATCGGTAAAGGCAGAGGTCAGGCCTGCAAAATTCTCACCAATCGAGCCGAGGGCTTCGCTAGTGATAGCACCAATCGAGAAGGTGGAGTCTTCTTCTTCGTCAGTCGTTTGAGCATGTTCGTTGGCGCTTAACGTGTCGTAGAGCGAATTCAACGTACCAACAACGGCTTCTTTAGCAAAAATACCCGTGAAGACACCGACGGCGGCAGGCCAGTTTTCTTTTTCTACGCCCATGGGTTCGAAGATCGGAACAATGGTTTGACCGATTTGAGATAAGACAGAGTTTTCGCTGTCTTCGTTGCCAAACGAACCATCGGTACCCAAGGAGTTTAAGAACGTCAAGCAAGCCACAATCACAACAATGACTCGACCGGCACGGAACATGAAGGACTTCACGCGATCCCACGTTCTTAACATTACGTTCTTAAAGCTCGGGATGTGATAAGGCGGAATTTCCATCACGAAGGCGCTGGCTGCACCGGGCAAAGCCGTACGCTTGAGTAAGAACCCCGTGAGGATAGCGGCAAAGATACCGATAATGTAGAGCAAGAAAACCAAGTTTTGACCGTTTGTCGGGAAGAAAGCCGTGGCAAACAAAACATAAACCGGTAAACGAGCACCACAACTCATAAACGGAGCCATCATTGTCGTGATGATACGGTCGCTCGTTCGATCCATCGTGCGCGTTGCCATGATGGCAGGTACGTTACAGCCAAAGCCGACAATTAACGGAACGAAGGCTTTACCGGGCAACCCCAAATAACGCATTAAACGATCCATCACAAAAGCGGCGCGGGCCATGTAACCGGATTCTTCCAAGATCGCCAAAAAGAAGAACATGAAGAAGATGACGGGAATAAACGTGGAAATCGTTTGCATACCGCCACCGATGCCATTGGCGATGAAAACGGTTAACCACTCAGGTGTGCCCATTTGCGTGAGCCATTGACCCAAGCCATCGACCAAAACGCCACCCACCAAAATATCGAAAAAGTCGATAAAGACCGCACCGAAATTTTGCGTAAAGAGGAACATCACGTACATGATGAGCAAAAAGATGGGAAGGCCCAACCAGCGGTGAAGCACGATGCTATCGATGCGGTCAGTTAAGGTCGCAAGCATTTCATTTTGACGCGTAACGGCGTGCGCCATGACTTCAGAAATGAAACCGTATCGGGCGTTTGCAATTTCGATATCAAGATTGCCATCAAAGGCTTGATTGGTTGCATTGACAATGGTGTCAATGCGAGCGATTGTATCGGCATCAAAGCGTTCTGTGAGTCCAGGGGCTTGCTCCAAAAACTGCGTAGCAAACCAAGCGCCATTGGGATTGTTTTCCGTGATGATGGCGGTAACGGAATCAATGGCTTTTTGAATTTTTTCTTCAAAGTGAACGTTAGAACTCGGGGCGACAGGAGCCGCTAAGAAATCAATCAATCGATTCTTAAGTTCTTGTAAACCCTTTTGGCGAGAAGCAACAAGACCAATCACGGGCACGCCCAATTGAGCTTCTAAAGCCTCGAGGTCGACGCTGATGTGATGTTGACGTGCCACGTCAAGCATGTTGACCACCACAATCATCGGGATCTTCAATTCGAGTAATTGCGTGGTGAGGTAAAGATTGCGCTCTAAGTTCGCAGCATCAACGATGTTAATGATGAGTTCGCTCTCGCCAGAGACCAAGTAGTCACGAGCGACGATTTCATCTTCGCCAGCAACGGAACTCGGCGTCAAAGAATAGATGCCGGGAAGGTCTACAACATCAAAATCAATGCCACGATAGTTAAAAGCGCCAGTCTTTTTATCGACAGTGACACCTGCCCAGTTACCCACGCGTTGATTGGAACCGGTTAAGGCATTAAACAGAGTCGTTTTCCCGCAATTGGGATTGCCAATAAGGCTAATAATGTGTTTCATGGTGAATACGGGAGAAAATTAGGAAATCGGGGAGAGTTCAAGAATTTCAATTTCGTCCTTGCGAACGGAAATCAAACCGCCACGCACGCGAATTTCAATCGGGTCGCCCAAGGGAGCAATGCGAACAACTTCTAAGTGGGCACCAGGGGTGGCACCCAACATCATTAAGCGACGTCGATACTCAGGAGAGCATTGACGAAAGGCTTCAATTTTCGCTTTAGAGCCAACAGGCAGTTCGTTTAACAACATGGATTTGTCCTTTTCTTTTACGCTGCAACGTAGACGTTTTGGGCAGTTTGATAGTTCAAGCCAATTCGACTATCACCCACAGCCAACAATAACGGTGCACCTTCATTGGCTTGAAGGATTTTGACTGTAACGCCACAACGCAAACCGAGCTGCGTTAAACGCGTTTGTTCGGCAATGTCGAGTTTGAGTCTGACAACCGTTGCGTTTCGAGACGTTCCTAATTGGGTTAAAGGTTGGATATGCATGGCAATAATCGAGGAAGTGGTTATTTTCTCGAATGTTATTGAGAATCATTATCGAATGCAATAGAAGATATCTATGGTTTTTCTCAATCTAATAGAAAATGATTAAATGAATCAAATTTGAGCAAATTTAAAATTGTCTTATAAATCAGTGAGATACAAATTACCTACCCAACTACACTCTAATTGAAATGACACGAAGTTGATAATGATTATCAATAAAAACTATTGAATGTTTAAATAGAAAAGCCACTTGTTTTCGGACAAGTGGCTTGGTCTGATGATCGTTCAAGGTTTAAGAAGATTGAACTTTCGTATCGCCTTCGGCGTGTTTGACGTTTAATTCGCCTGTCAAACGCAAATCGCGGATTTGGTACGGAATCGAGATATTGGCCTCTGCGAAACGAATAAGGATTTGTCGCATGATGTTGGACTTCAATAAACCGGTTCCGTTATCTGGGTCTTCAACCCAGAAGTTCACGCGTAAATCAATACCGTCGGCACCAAAATTCGTCACAACGGCGCTTGGCGTACGAGTGGCGACCAAACGGGGTTGAGAACTGACGATGTCAACCATAATGGCCAAGGCTTTTTCAACGTCAGCGCTGTAATCAATACTGACATCGACAGAGGTCACCAAAGAGCGTTCAGTGCGAGAGAAGTTCTTGACCTTTTCACTCACGAAACTTTCATTCGGGATGATCATTTCTTCGCCACGCAAGTTGCGAACAACGGAGTAGCGAGTGTTGATTTGCGTCACTTTGCCGCTAAAGCCATTGACTTCAATCATGTCACCGATATTGATCGAGTGGTCAAACAAGATGATGAAGCCCGAAACATAGTTAGACGCAATTTTTTGTAAACCGAAGCCCAAGCCCACACCGACAGCACCGCCGAAGATGGAGAGAACAGTTAAATCAATGCCGGCAGACGATAAGGCAATCAAAATCGCAATGGTAAAAAGCCCAACACGTAAGATACGTGCCAAAACAATCTTGAGATTGTCATTGATGTCTTTAGCGTGTTGAATGCTCAGTTCTAATTGTTTGCTTAACCAGTTGGCAATGGCTACCGCCAACAAAACGGTCAAGATACCGACCAAGAGCGTCCAAAGCGTAAATTTCCCGCTACCGATGGGCAAAGCAATGGTTTGCATTTCTTCCACGATGTGGGAAAGGATGCCAAAAAAATCCAAGACAGCCAAGCTCCAGAACGTGGTGTAGATCAGACGCTTAACTTTAGGTGGCATACGGCCATCAAAGAGGATGACCAAAAACTCAACGGCAATGACGAAAATCGCCCAAGCGTATAAAAGGCGGTACGTAAGAATCAGGGCATAAAGTTTGGTATCGGGGGCCAAGAACCCCAATTCTTTTACGCTATAGGTGATGATAAAAATCATAACGGGCAGTGAATTGATAGAGGCGAGTTCGGTAAGCGTTAATAAAAAATGAACGCAACGATGGGTAATTGCAGGACTCTTCCAACGAATGTTAATAATTTTCAATGTCGTATTAATGCGACGAGCAAGAATCCAGCCTAAAAGGACAGCAACAATAATCGATGCCACTTGAATCCAAAAAGGCATATTGCTTAGGCTGATTTGAGAAAGGGTTTGCTCAATCAGCGCATTGTGATCAGCAACGATCGCTTCGGGGTTTGGGGATTGCATAAAGAAAATCAATCAGTTAATGGTTACTTTCCCCATTTTACAGCAACCTCCGTAAAGCCCCTGTTTTCAAACAGGGGATGTAGGGAGCAAAGTCGTAAGACTTTGTAAATCTGCAGAAGAAATAAATCGTTGTTTGATCTATATTGCTAAAATAAAGTCATGGAATTGATGCTTAACTACTCATTCGAACTGAAACTCAACACCACTCAACGACGTTTCTTAAGTCAAACGGCGGGAGCTGTGCGTTTCGTTTGGAATCATTTTCTAGCTGAGCAAAAAGCCATTCAAGAATCTCGCACCGCCATCTATCACCAAAACAAAGAGCGCGTTGAACAAGGACTAGATCCCTTGCCTCAACCGTCCTTGCTCTCCTTTAACGAGTGTTGCAAAGCGCTCACCGCTCTTAAACGAACGGAAGGTACTCAATGGTTAAAACAACCCATCGCGCAAGCCTTGCAACAAACGTTGCGTGATCAAGATCGTGCCATTCGAGAATTCTTTAAAAATGGCAAAGGTTTTCCACGTTTCAAGTCAAGAGATCATGGTGACAGTTTCCGATTGCCGCAACCTAAAAAAGAAGACATCGACGAAGCCAACGCTCGCATCTTTGTCCCGAAGTTAGGGTTTGTGCGTTATCGAAAAAGTCGAGACACGGTCGAAGGACTTGTTCGTCAAGTAACGATCAAGCGCGATGGAACGAAGTGGTTTGTGGTGATCACGAAGTTGATCACAAACTACCAACCACTTGAGACGCTTGCCAGTGAGTGTGGGATCGATTTGGGCGTTGCCCAAACCGTCACTACCTCAGATGGTAAGGTCTATCAAATCGATACCGATCGCATCAAGGCTATTGAAAAGCGAATTGCTCAAAAGCAGAGGGCTTTGAGTCACAACTACGAAGCTCGATGTCAGTTGACCAAGTGTGGTTTAGCTCAAGCCTTTGATAAAACAAAACCTAGCCGCAAGCGTCGTCGCTTGAAGGCGCAGATCCAAAAGCTCTATCAAAAACTTCGCAATATCCGTAAGGATTTCTGTCAACAAACGGCAAAGGCCATTGCACGCACGGTCGGGATGGTCTATGTCGAGGATTTGAAAATCCGCAATATGACAGCGAGCGCCAAGGGAACGATAGAAGAACCGGGTCGACGGGTTAAACAAAAGTCAGGCTTGAACAAAGCGATGTTGCGATTTTCGCCTCATCAATTGGTTTCAAGTTTGGAGTGGGCACTGCTCAAACACGGTGGCTACGTGACAAAGGTTAATCCTGCGTACACAAGTCAAACGTGCCCGAGTTGTGGCCATTGTGAAAAAGAAAATCGCCCCACGCAAGCGAAGTTTGAGTGCCGTCAATGTGGCTACACGAACAACGCTGATGTTGTAGGAGCGATCAATGTATTAAACCGGGGACGGACAGTCCCTTCGATGCCTGCCGAGTGAACCAACGTTAGTTGGTCAGCAACAGGAACCCACCGAAGGTGGTGTACAGCATAAAACTGTGCACTACCCGTAGGAATCCCCTCAGTGAGGGGAGGATGTCAAAGAAAATGGAAAATCTTTCAGTAGTAATGGAAGATTTTCAGAAAATCGAAAAATCTTCCAGTAGGAATGAATTAACTACTTTTCGTTGACGATTGCTAGAGCATTCAATGTTCTCGGAAAACCTACATAAGGCATGGCAATGGCCAATGCACCAATCAGATCTTGACGGGTGTTGCCCACAGTGTAATTTCCGGCACGGTGCGCTCGTAATTGACTTTCACAACCGCCCAAACAAGCAATACAGGTGAAAGTGATGAGTTCGCGTGCTTTCAGATCCAAGACGCTCCGGGTGTAAAAATCGCCAAAGCAATAAGCCGATAGAGCTTGCTTCATGATGAAGGCTTGCTCATCGGGTGTCGCTTGGTGCATTTTGTCGATACTGTTACCGAAAATACTTTTTTGAACGGCCAAACCTTTTTCAAAGCGATTGGCGGGCGTGACGTTGCTATCAACAATGGGTGGGATCGCAATCTTGTGTTCGGTGAGCGCAAAGTTAATGGTATTGAGCGCTTCTTTCACTCGAACGAGTCCAATATAAGGTGTGCATTGATAGGCAGCTTCTTTGATTTCTGCCACGCTGGCACCCAATGCAATCGCACGAGGAACAAAGGTGCGAAGTTCATCTTGTCCTTGCATGGTGACAAGGGTGGCGATTGTGACCGAAACCGTCATTTTGGCATTAAGCGAATTTTGTTCGCTGACTTCCTTCAAAATGTTTTGCTCAATTGAGGAAAAGGCCGGGTCGAATTGAGCGGTCGCGGCATTGTTTGTCGGGCGAGCCGCAACAGCGTCCGATAAGATGGCGGCTGGAATTAAGGTTGCAGTACTCATGAAAGCTCTTCTTTTTAACATGATGAAAGTCCTCCCAAAGCTGGGAAAGTGTTTTTTGTTAAAAAATAGTTTAGGAGCGAGCGTATTGAAATCTTTTGCTGATTATCGTGATTATTTGCCTATTTCTGCCTTTTCTTAAAACCCAATCAAAAGAGAGATAAGGCAACTTATTTACAAAAATCCCGATGTGATTTTCTATTGCAGAGAGAATTAGGCAATAATGAGAAAGAAATGGATGGGTTTTCTTTCAGAAGAATTGCAAAAATAGGACAAGTGGAGGATTCAGACCATGACTGATAATCGATTAAGTGAAATTCAAAAAGCCTTAAAAATGATTCTTACTAAAGTGTGCCAAAAAGGTGGTGCCTATCCTACAGGCATTCCCGGGCTGACTTTTCATCGTCGAGACCCAGAGAATCAAGAAGGGGCAAGTATTTATCGTCCGGCTCTTGCTTTTGTCGTTCAAGGTAGTAAAAGGTCGGTTATGGGCGATCGTGTCTACCAATATTCAGAAGGGGATAGTCTGCTTGTTGGCGTTGATGTTCCGTGTCAATTTTGCACGGTCAATAGTACCTATGATCATCCCTATTTAGGCATCTCACTGGAACTTAATCCAATGATTTTGGCTGAACTCTGTAACGCCTTGCCTCCTCCTTCTCGTGTAAACGCAATGGCTGACGAAGCGATGAGTGTTGGTACTGTTGGAGAAGATACCTACGAAACGCTTTTGCGTTTAGTGCTTTTGACGGAAAAGCCTGAGCAAATTCCTGTTTTGGCTCCCATGATTGTGCGAGAGCTTCATTATCGACTCCTTTTAAGTGATTTTGGTGCACCGCTGCGCCGCTTTAATGCCCATCAAGGCTCGAGTGCTCAGATTGCTCGTGCGGTGGGTTGGCTCAAGGAAAATTTCCGAGAATCTTTAAGCGTTTCCGAGTTGGCCGATTATGTAGATATGGGGGTTTCAACATTTCACCGTCATTTCAAAGAGGTGACGTGCATGACGCCATTGCAATATCAAAAGCAATTGCGACTTCATGAAGCAAAACGCTTGATGTTGTTTGAAAGAAAAGATGCAACAACAGCGTGCTTTGAGGTGGGCTATGAAAGTCCGAGTCAATTTAATCGTGAGTACAAGCGTGCCTTTGGAGAACCGCCGCATCGCGACACTCAACGTGAACGTATTGCGGTCTCATAATTTGAGAACGACTTAATAGAAAGGAAGGTACCGTTATGGTGTTGACTGTGTCAGTTGTCACTTTAGCCATTGCACTTTATGTGTCGGTGAGTTTTGCTGCTTTTATGGCAGTGAGCCTCAAGACAAAACTTTTGTTGTCGCTATTTTTCCTATTATTGAGTCAAAAATTCACTTTCTATTATTTTTTAAGCGAAGACTTCTTTAACCCTGTCTACAACCGCACGGTCTTGATTGCGTGTGAAGCGCTTTTCAATATCTTGCTCGTGATGCTTCCTTTACTCGTTTTAAAGGACTTAGGCTTTTGGATTAGCCGTTTGGTGAATCTGACGGGTTTGTCGGTTTCATGGCCATTTTCTCGAGACAGTGTGAAGTGGGCGCTGCTAGCGATCAGTATGGTCGGAGCTTTCTACGGTACCTATGCCGCACTGAAAGTGCCCGATGTCAAGCGAGTTGAAATTCAGATCAAAAACCTCCCGAGCGAATTTGAAAACTATCGTTTGGTGTTAATGGCGGATTTACATATCGGTCGCTTGATGAATCAAGAATGGTTAGAGGCAACGATTGAACGCGCCAATGCTTTAAAGCCCGATGCCATCGTGCTCTCAGGCGACTTGATTGAAGGAAAGGTGGGAGAGCTAGCCTCGATGGTTGCCCCCTATCGTCAGTTACAAGCTAAAGACGGTGTTTATGCGGTCTCGGGCAATCACGAGTGGTATCACGGCGCCTTGTTTTGGGAGCGTTACTTTGAAAGCTTGGGTATCCAAATGATGGAAAACCGTCATGCCGTGATTACGAGAGGGAATGCCAATCTCGTTATCGCAGGGACAATTGATCGTGCGGCTGGGCGATTTTTTGGTCAAACCCAATACCAACCTGACTTGAAGAAAGCACTGGCAGGAGCCCCTGAAGGTCCGGTGATTCTCTTGGCTCACCAACCCGCCGGTGCTCGTGAAGTCCAAGGTGTGGATTTACAACTTTCGGGTCATACTCACGGCGGTCTTTATACGCTGTATCAACCGGTTGTTGCGTTAGGTAATGACGGTTTTGTGACGGGGCACTATCAAGCCAATGACCGCACTCAACTCTATGTGACACCAGGCACTGGGCTTTGGACAGGGATGAGTCTGCGTTTAGGCGTTCCTTCTGAAATCACGGAAATCGTTTTGAAGAAACGTTAAGACAATCAGAATTTTGTGGCCAAACTTGCAAATGTGAGTTTGGCCGTAATTTTTTCTAAGTGTAGAAACTGTGTTTTTGCCACCAAACGGGTCAATTTCGGTGAGTTTGGTGGGAAAAGTGACGAAAGTCACCGAAAAATGCATATTATTTCAGCAAATATGAGGGTTAACCCTAATATCAGAAAAAGGTGGTTTCCAGAGTGATTGGTTTAACCATTTGATTTAAAAAACATTATTGAAATTTTGAGTAGAACGTTTGGGCAGATGAAAAGAAGAAACAGTGATTTTCCCCACGTAAGTAGCGTTTTTGGGGGTGTTTCGTGGGAAAACGGCGGATATTGAGTCAGAGCGAACTTTCGTAGGTGGCGCTGTTTGATGGTTTGAAAAGAGAAGATTCTTGGTTTTTGCTACCAAAGGGGTCAATTTTGGGGAGTTTGGTGGCAAAAATGACAAAAGTCACACAAAAATGCACATTATTTCAGCAATTGCGAGGGATAACCCTAATATCAGAAAAAAGTGGTTTCTAGAGTGATTGGTTTAACCATTTGATCTAAAAGACATTATTGAAATTTTGAGTAGAACGTTTGGGCAGATGAAAAGAAGAAACAGTGA
>CABSHY010000023.1 GCA_902477615.1 uncultured Sutterella sp. | reverse complement strand
TAAAATCGGGCCTGCAACAGAACCAATTTGTTGGAAGGCATAACTTAACCCATAGACGCGTCCACGTTCGCTTGGGAGCGTATTTTCGGCAAATAAAGCATTAATGGCAGGGAAGATACCGGCAAAAAAGATACCGCCAATAAAACGCCAAGAAACAAAAATCGAGATGGTTTCAGGGATCGCTTGCACGATGCCAAAGATGCCGGAACCCAAGAGCGCAATGTATAAGGCCCAACGGTAACCGATATTGGTTCCTGCTCGCCCCCATAGAGGAGCTGCGACCACACCTGAAATCCCAACCACGGAAAAGACAATACCACTGACTAAAACAATGTTGTCCATTGAACCTTGAAGTTCAGCGATATAAAGCGGCAACACGGGTTGTACAAGCATGACGGCTAACTGTACAACAGCGGCCGCAATCAACATACGAAGAATGACGGGGACTTTTAAGAGTTTCAAGGAACCGCCATCGCTCTTTTTACCGTTTGTGTTTTGACTTAAGACGGAAGGATCTTCTTTAATGAAGACAACAATACCGACAGCGATCAAAGCCAATGCAGCACCTGCTAAATAAAACGATGCTCGCATTCCAAAAAATTCTGCCAGCACACCACCAAAAAGTGGTCCTAGGACGCCACCTGCGGTCATCCCGCCTTGCATGAGCCCTAAGCACCAACCCATTTTGTCTTTAGGTGCGGCAGAAGTCATGATGGCTAAGCAAGCGGGCCAAAGACCTGCAGAAAAACCTTGGAAGCAACGCATGGCGAAAAGCTCCCAAGTGGATTCGACCATACCGCCCCAGATGTAGCTAATTGCTAGACACGCTGCGGCCCGCAAGGCCATCATCTTTCGGCCTTTTTTATCGGCCATTGCGCCCCAGATCGGCGCCATGATGGCACTGATTAAGAAGGTTGATGAGAAAATAATCCCAGACCAAATATTAACTTCAGTCGCATGGACGCCAAGTTCTTCAATGAGGTACATCGGCAAAAAAGGCACCAACATGGTGTAGCTTGCCGACATAAAAACTGATGTAATCGTTAAAAACCAAACCAGTGCTTTCCAATGCATACTTCACTCTCACTTTCGCAAATTTTTCGTTTATTGAAAGTATCTTATGCCCAATTTTCTGACTTTTGTAATGGGAGTATTACTACCAAAGGACGAAAAACGCCACGGGATTAGCCGCGGCGTTTGGAGTGTAAATCAGTAAGAGCAAGTGCTACTCTTCTTTGGCTGTCGTTTCTTCTTGAGGCGAGTGTGTCAAGATGAAGTCGCCGATATCGTGCACTTCGTCGGGGCACAACTCATGCATCATCGGGTATTCGTAAAATTCGACCGTAGCGCCCTTTTCGTTAAGTAGCGATACGCCTTCTCGAGCTTTAGCGATTGAAATCACAGAGTCCAATGTGCCATGGCCGATAAAGGTCGGTGTTTGTTGAGCGAGGTCAGAGAGCTCTTCAAAACGCGGGTGGTTGGGCACATAACCCGACAAAGCAATAATGCCTTGTAAAGGAACGGTTTGAGAATAACCCGTCAAAAGAGCAATCGCAGCGCCTTGAGAGAAACCACCAAGCCAAATCGGCGTATCGGGATTCTTTTCGCGTTCTTCATCAATAATGGCTTGAACCAATGCCATTGAGGCGTTCATGCCTTCGATGTCTTCGACCAAGTCCTCTTCAGGGTCATTTTGGAAGATTTCAGTCTTCAGGTCGTACCAACCCGGCATTGCCATTTTCATGACAGTGATCGTGCGGGTCGGTGCCGTCGGCAAAACCATGTTGATGTTGGAGACTTCTCCAAACTGAGCCAACTCTTGCTGAAAGTCTTCAAAGTCAGAACCGTCAACACCCAAGCCGTGTAACCAAATTAAGGTCATCGGCTTTTGCGTGTCGTCGATAGCAGGTTGAAAAATGGTATCCATAAAAAATCCAATCTATGACCCTCGAATTGTAGGCAAATTATTAAAAAAATCCATAAACGTTAGTACTACTATCGTATTAAGCAGAAGTTTTTACAATTTAAGAGGAGAATGAAATTTCTTTAAAAAACATACTATTTTGTAAATCACAGAGTTAGATCATGGGTGAGATTTTTGTTTTTGACCACGCTTGCTTTCATACCGAGGAAAAGAAGGTTCTTGATGATTTGACCTTAACGATACCCAGGGGAGCTTGTTTTTGTTTTGTCGGTCCCAGTGGTGCAGGAAAAAGTTCGGTTGTGCGACTTTTAAATCGTTTGAATATAAAAACGGCTGGCAACATTATTTTCGAGGGGCGTCCCATTGAGTCTTACGATGTTCAAGTGTTGCGTCATCGCATCGGCTTTGTCTTTCAACATGCCGCAATTTTTGAGGGTACGGTTGAAACAAATTTACGATTAGCATTGAAATATTCAGAACCAATGGAAGAATCGGAGATTCGTTCCCGAATGCTGGAGTCTTTAAAGTTTGTAGGTCTTGGCGAAGAGGATTTAACACGCAATGCCCTAAAAATGAGCGGTGGGGAACAACAGCGCGTTGGGATTGCCAGAACGTTGATGCAAAAGCCTGATGTTTTATGTTTAGATGAACCGACAGCGTCCCTTGATATTGAAAATGCCAACACGATTGTCAATACGATTAAGTCTTTGCATAAGAGTCATACGATTGTGATGGTCAATAACCATTTAAATGAAGTCAAGGAAGTGGCCACACATGTTGCCATGATTGATCAAGGACAATTGGTAGAAGTCGCCAGTTGCGATGACTTCTTTAATCATCCTAAGAGACAGCGGACTCAAGAATTTTTATATGCCTATCAACGCTACCGTGGAGCCAAAGAATGACACTTAATCTATCCCTGTCACAATTGGTGTTGGCTGCGAGCATGGTGTTGGTGGCGATGGCTATCAGCACGTGGCAACATTTAGGACTGACGAAAAGTTTAGCCATCGGCGCCGTGCGTGGTACCGTTCAGCTTATCTTCATGGGCTACGTCCTTGTGACGGTTTTTCGAATCAACGAACCGTTGCTTATTGGCCTTTTAATGGTTTTGATGGTGATTTTGGCCGCGCACACAGCGGCAGGACGACAAAAGGAAAACAAAGGTGATAAGAAGCGGGTGGCCTACTTTGCCTTCATCTCGATTTTGATTTCCACAACACTCACTCTTTTCTTTGTCTCTCAAGTGGTCATTGATGTTGATCCTTGGTACTCCCCGCAATATTTAATTCCGCTTGCCGGTATGGTGATTGCCAATTCGATGAATGCAGCAGCATTGGGGGCTGAGCGTTTCGCAAGCGAGCTTTGTGCCCGTCGTCATCATGTTGAAGCCTTGTTGGCTTTAGGGGCTAGTCCAAAAGAGGCTTGTGAAGCCCTCATGCGAAAAGCGGGGGGGGCTGCCATGATGCCAACGATCAGTGCTTTGATGGTGGTGGGATTGGTTTCTTTACCAGGCATGATGAGCGGTCAAATTCTCTCCGGTGTTTCGCCTTTGCTAGCTGTTCGCTATCAATTGGTTGTGCAGTTTATGATTGTCTCGGCTGCAGCAATGACTTCGGTTATGATGGTGATTTTCTACGCGCGAAGCTTTTTTGATCACGAAGCACAATCCCTTGATTTAAATCGATTAATTGGACATTAATTAGAAGGTCTTAGTTTTTTGTAGACACTTACGTTTGCGTACAAATGATTGCTATCTTTGCTGTAACAAAAGCCCTAAAATGAACGGGTATTAAATCAGAATAACAACAAAAAGGAATTGATAATGTTAAAGATTTTATTTGTATGCACGGGCAATATCTGCCGCTCTCCCACGGCTGAAGTTGTCTTTAGAGACTTGGTGGCTAAAAAGGGTCTCTCAGATCAGTTTGAAATTGATTCTTGCGGTACGCACGGCTATCACATTGGTGAAGGCGCAGATCCGCGCTCTTGCCGTTTTGCAAAGACCAGAGGTTACGATCTTTCGGCTCACGTTGCCCGTCAAATCACATCCGAAGATTTTGTAAAGTATGATTGGATTCTTGTGATGGACAAGATGAACTTGCGGGCCCTGGAAGAAATCGTGCCCGACGTGTACAGAAACAAAATTGAACTCTTTATGCGCTTTTCAGAGCAATCGGAACAAACCATTGTTCCTGATCCTTACTACGGAAACGATAAGGCTTTCTTAAAGGTCATTGATTATTGTGAAGACGCAGCACAAGGCTTTTTAACTTTTTTGCAAAAAGCTCACCAAATTTAAGGAATTAATGATGCAACATCCCATGCGACGTAAACTTCAAGCAATGCCCCCAGAGGCTTGCTTTGAACTTCTGCTTAATGCCACGGGTGGCGTCCTTTCGATGGTTGACGCCGATAATACGCCTTACGCGGTGCCCGTGAATTTTGTCCTCTACAAAGGCGCAATCTACATTCACGGTGCGCCTATGGGGGCCCGTTCTGAGATTGTCAAAGCCAACCCTAAGGTCTCTTTCTGTGTGATCGGTCAAGATGAAATTGTTCCCGAAAAGTTAACGAGTTACTTTAAAAGTGTCATCGTTAAGGGGACGGTTAATGTCGTCACAGACGATAAGAAGAAAATGGATGCACTGATGGCCCTATCTCAAAAATTCTCGGCCGATTATATGGACAAGGCCAAAGAAGAAGCGCAAGCAAAACTCCACTATGTCGAAGTCATTGAAATCGTGATCGATGAGATGGTTGGGAAACAAGCGACCGAATTGATGTAATTTTTGAAAAAAAATGAGAATCAATTGACAAGAAAAGTCTGGAGTTACTTTAAACATAAGATTATAGTCACTTCATACTTTAAAACAAAATTTTCAAGTTTTTAAAAATTAAAATAATCGTTATAAAACAATAGTTTACATTGTTTTATGTTGAAAGGCTGAAAGCTTTTGCCTCAGCCTTTCTTGCGTTCGTAACATTGTCTCGGTAATATCTACGACGGTTTTGAAAAAATTAGGGTTTATCCCTGACGATTGATTAGTGATTTTCGATGCGCCTTTCAGGGTGAAAGACACAGAAAATCGGAAGGACATTTCCATGAAAAAGCCTGTGTATTTGGACTATGGTGCCACGACGCCGTGTGATCCCCGTGTGGTTGATAAGATGGTTCCGTACTTGTATGAAAAGTTCGGCAACGCTGCCAGTAACTCTCATGCCTACGGTTGGGAATCTTTGGCAGCTGTGGATGAGGCTCGTAGTCAAGCCGCACAAATGATTAACGCCGATCCGCGCGAGATCGTTTGGACTTCGGGTGCTACCGAAGCCGACAACTTAGCCATTAAGGGCATTGCTCATTTCTATAAAGACAAGGGCAAGCATTTGATCACGGTTAAGACCGAACACAAGGCCGTTTTGGATAGTATGCGTCACCTTGAGACCGAAGGCTATGACGTGACCTACATGGACGTTTTACCCAACGGTTTGTTGGATTTAAATGCCTTGGAAGCCGCTATTCGTCCTGATACGATTTTGATTTCCGTGATGGCCGTCAACAACGAAATCGGTGTCATTCAAGATTTGCAAGCAATCGGTGAAATGTGCCGCAAGCACGGTGTCTTCTTCCACGTGGATGCTACGCAAGGGATCGGCAAGTTGCACTTTGACATGGCAAAGGATCCGATTGACTTGATGAGTATGTCCGGTCACAAGGTCTACGGCCCCAAGGGGATCGGCGCTTTGTATGTTCGTCGCAAGCCGCGTGTGCGTTTAGAAGCTCAAATTCACGGTGGCGGTCATGAACGCGGTATGCGCTCTGGCACCTTGGCCACGCACCAAATCGTCGGTATGGGCGAAGCCTATCGCTTGGCTCGCTTGGAAATGGACGAAGACAATGCACGTTTGAAGAAGTTGCGTGACAAGTTGTGGGCTGGCATTCAAGAAATCCCTGAAGTGTATTTAAACGGGGATTGGGAACATCGCGTTACGAGCAATTTGAACGTCAGTTTTGCTTTCATTGAAGGCGAAAGCTTGATGTTGGCCTTAAAGGATATCGCCGTGTCTTCCGGTTCTGCTTGTACATCCGCCAGTTTGGAACCTTCTTTCGTTTTGCGCGCCCTGGGTCGCGATGACGAATTGGCTCACAGCTCCATTCGTTTCACGTTGGGTCGTTTCACAACGGAAGAAGAAATTGATTTCGTCATTGCCCAATTAAAGGAAAAAGTGGCCAAGCTTCGCGAAATGTCTCCCTTGTGGGAAATGCACCAAGAGGGGATTGACCTCAACCAAGTGAAGTGGTCTGAGCACTAAACAACGAATTTCAAGTTAGGAAAAAAGAATGGAATACAGTGATAAGTTAATGGACCACTACGAAAATCCTCGTAATGTGGGTACGTTAGACAAGAACGAAAAGGATGTCGGCACCGGTATGGTAGGCGCTCCTGCTTGCGGTGATGTGATGCGCTTGCAAATTAAGGTGAGTGACGCCGGCGTTATTGAAGACGCTAAATTTAAGACCTATGGCTGTGGTTCTGCCATTGCTTCGAGCTCTCTTGTGACCGAATGGGTTAAGGGTAAGACGCTTGATGAAGCCATGCAATTATCCAACGAAGAAATCGCCCAAGAGTTGGCATTGCCGCCGGTGAAGATTCACTGCTCAATTTTGGCCGAAGACGCCATCAAGGCTGCCGTTGAAGATTATCGTCAAAAGCAAGGAAAGTAATCATGGCGATCACCTTAACTGAAAAAGCTGCTCAACACGTTGCTTCCTATTTAACCAAGCGTGGTAAGGGTATCGGTCTTCGCTTAGGTGTGAAGACTTCGGGTTGCTCCGGTATGGCCTATAAGCTTGAGTTTGCCGATGTCGTCAATGACGATGACAATGTTTGGGAATCTTTTGGTGTGAAGGTCATTGTGGATGCCAAGAGCTTACCGTATATTGACGGAACCGAATTGGACTATACCCGTGAAGGTTTAAACGAAGGCTTTAAGTTCCATAATCCCAATGAAAAGAGTCACTGCGGTTGCGGTGAATCTTTCCAAGTCTAAATTGTGATGGCTCAAAAAGATTATTTTGAACTCTTAAATCAACCGCGTCGTTACGCGGTTGATTTTGTCTCATTAGAGGCGGCGAAAACGAAACTTTTGGCGCGTTTGCACCCGGACCGTTTCGTGAGTGCTTCTGCACTTGAAAAGCGCATTGCCCAACAATTGACAGTGCAAGTCAATGAAGCCTATGCGACGTTGGCCGATGACTTAAAACGTGCACAATATCTCTGTAAACTTGCGGGTTTGGATGTCAACGCTCGTAAGGCCATGCCACCTGAATTTTTAATGCGTCAGATGATGTGGCATGAAGCGCTGGAAGCTGCGCAAGAAAGCGACAATGAGACGCTTCGATGCGAACTTAACTACAAAGTCAAGGCTGAGCGTGAAACGCTTTTAGCCGCGTTGACTCAAGCTTTTGACGAAACGTCGGATATGACGCGAGCGTATGAACTTACTCGAGAATTGATGTTCATTGAAAAGCTCGCATCTCAAATCTAACCGTTATTGAATTAGAAAGATTTCACTATGGCGTTATTGCAAATTTCTGAGCCGGGTCTCTCGGCCGATCCTCATCAACACCGTTTAGCGGTGGGGATTGATTTGGGCACCACGAATTCTTTGGTGGCCACGGTTCGAAATGCTCAAACGGAAGTGCTGGCTGATCATGATGGCAAAAAGTTATTGCCGTCGGTTGTACGTTACATGCCCGATGAGACAGTAGTGGTCGGGGAAGAGGCTCGCGCAGCGGCTAGTGATGATGCGCAAAACACCATTGTGAGTGTTAAGCGTTTTGTGGGTCGTGCACAAGCCGATATCGAACACCACGGAAACCTTCCGTATCAATTTACCAATGACGCCGGCATGCTTCGCATTAAAACGCGTGCCGGGGAAAAAAGCCCGGTAGAAGTCTCGGCTGAAATCTTAAAGACATTGGCTGCTCGCGCAGAAGAAGCGTTGGGCGGAGAGTTGGTGGGCGCCGTGATTACGGTACCGGCTTACTTTGATGATGCACAACGCCAAGCTACGAAAGATGCGGCTCGTTTAGCCGGATTAAACGTTTTACGTCTTTTGAATGAACCGACGGCGGCCGCTTTGGCTTACGGTTTGGATGAAGGCGCAGAAGGCCTTTACGTTATCTATGATTTGGGTGGAGGCACTTTTGACGTCTCGATTCTTCGACTGACGAAGGGCGTTTTTGAAGTGTTGGCTACGGGGGGTGACTCCGCTTTAGGGGGCGATGACTTCGACCATCGACTTTTTTGCTGGGCACGACACGAAGCCAAAATTGACGCCATTTTGTCCGCAGACGATAAGCGCCGTTTGTTAATGGCTGCTCGTCAAGCCAAGGAAGATTTGAGTCAAAGCGAATCGGCTTCTTTGAACACGACGCTATCAGACGGTACGGTTATTGATTTAACGATCACGCGTGAAATCTTTAAGTCCATTACGTGCCATTTGGTGAAAAAGACCATTGATACGCTAGAAGACGTGATGAAAGATGCCAAACTCAACCGAGACGAAATTCAAGGTTTGGTGTTGGTGGGTGGTTCTACCCGCATGCCGGTTATTCGTGAGGCGATTAAGGATTATTTGGGTTTTGATCCCTTGGATAACATTAATCCCGATGAAGTGGTGGCCGTGGGGGCTGCCAAGCAGGCCAATATGTTGGCGGGCAACACGACGGGCGATGATGACTGGTTACTCTTAGATGTGACCCCCTTGTCCTTGGGGCTTGAAACCATGGGCGGTTTGGTTGAAAAAGTCATCCCCCGCAATACGCCGATTCCGGTTGCAATGGCGCAGGAATTTACGACCTTTAAGGACGGTCAAACCGCCATGGCGATCCACGTGGTGCAAGGTGAACGTGAAATTGTTGATGCTTGTCGCAGTCTTGCCCGATTTGAATTACGGGGCTTACCGGCACTCGTTGCCGGTGCCGCCCGTATTCGTGTGACCTTTACGGTGGATGCTGATGGTCTTTTGTCGGTGACGGCGCGTGAGACGCAAACAGGCGTCGAAGCAAGCGTCACGGTGAAACCTTCTTATGGCTTAACGGACGAAGAAATTGTTCGTATGCTTCAAGAGGGCACGGGCTCGGCTGAGGAAGATATGCGATTGCGTGCTCTTCGTGAAGAGGAAGTAGAAGCTCGTCGCTTGATTGAAAGCACGGTGAGTGCCTTGGCAAGCGATGCCGATTTGTTGTCTGACGAAGAACAAAATACGATTCGTACGTTGATTACGCAGTTGTTGGCCGCTATTGAACGCCATGAACTTGACGAGATTAAACGTATTGAAGAACAGCTTACGACCGAAACGGAAAGTTTTGCCGAACGTCGTATGGATCGTGCGATTGCCCAAGCCCTCTCGGGTAAGAGCATTGATGATATTTAAAAAGGAAAAGAATTATGCCTAAAGTGACGGTTTTACCGCATGAAACCATCTGCCCGGAAGGTAAGACCTTCGAAGTGCGTACCGGTGCAAAATTAGCCCGTGCGTTGTTGGCAAACGGTATAAAGATTGAACACGCCTGCGAATTCTCCGGCGCTTGCTCAACGTGTCATGTCATCATCCGTGAAGGGTTTGATTCTTTAAATGAACCCGAAGATGAAGAGTTGGATATGCTCGATCATGCTTGGGGGGTGACGGCTACGAGTCGCTTGTCTTGTCAAACGGTCATGGGTGAAGAAGACATTACGGTTGAATTACCGAAGTACTCCCGCAACCACGCCAAGGAACACTAAGTTATGCGCTGGACGGACGCTCGTGAAATTGCAGAAAACCTCTACGATGAGCACCCTGACGTGGATCCCTTAAAGCTTCGCTTTACCGAGCTTCATGCCATGGTGATGGCGCTGGAGGATTTTGATGACGATCCTGAAAAGAGCAATGAAGCGATTTTAGAAGCCATTCTTCAAGCTTGGCTTGATGAGCGTTAAGGATTGATGATGCGTTTTGATGTCATTACTTTGTTTGCGGAGATGTTTTCCGCCATTACGGATAATGGGATTACGGCTCGTGCTCAAAAGCGCGGGCTTTGGTCTTTAAATACCTGGAATCCGCGTGAAGAGACGACGGACAATCACCGCACGATTGATGATCGTCCTTTTGGGGGAGGGCCCGGCATGGTGATGATGGCAGAACCCTTAGCCCGTACGGTTGATCGCATTCGTGCCTCCGGCAATCGTGGACGAGTGGTGAGCTTTGCACCCAATGGTGAGAAATTAACCGATGAAAAGGTTCGCGCTTGGGTTGAAAGCGGGGAAGACCTTGTATTGGTCTGCGGGCGCTACGAAGGCATCGATCAACGCTTTTTAGATACGTATGTCGATGAAGTGGTGAGTATCGGCGACTTTGTGCTCTCCGGTGGCGAGTTGCCCGCCATGACATTAATTGATGCCGTGGTGCGTCAAATTCCGGGGGCTATTAAAGAGCTCTCAACGTTGGATGAATCGTTTTCAACGGGGCTTTTGGATGCCCCGCACTACACGCGACCCGAAGTGTGGCGCGATATGTCGGTGCCTGACGTTCTTTTAAGCGGGCATCACGCCAATATCCAAAAGTGGACGCGTGAACAAAGCTTGGCATTGACGCAAGCCACACGACCGGATTTGATGGAAAAAGCTCGTCAAGACGGCAAGCTTACTGCTTCGGATTTGAAGTGGTTAACCGCTCAAAATAAGTAAGACATTCTCACTAGATTGATACTTGTTTTCCCTAGGTTCTTGTAACGAATAATGAATTTTGAGAGACATTGGGAATCGATGGTACTAGAATAAAGACGGACGTTACTAAACGCTTGAAATTTTTGAAAGAAAGCAAGAAATCTTATGGAACCCAATTTTGAAATGCGTCGCCGCGCATATAACCTTTACCTTGAGGGGAAAGGTTATAAGAGTGCTGCAAAACAACTCGGACTGAATGTATCCACGGTTCGGGATTGGTTCAGGCGGTTCAAAGTCGGTGCCTTTGATACGCTACTGAGTTCTGAGAATAAAACGCGTCGCTATCCTCAAGAAGAAATTGATCGAGTCATTCGATTGCGCGAAGAAGGCAATTCTTGGACAGCCATTCTTGAACAAACCCGTATTCCGATCGGCACGATGAAAAATTGGTATCGTCGCTATCAACTCTCAAAATAAATCGATCCTTTTTGTTCGATTTCTTACTTGCCTGAAGTGCT
>CABSHY010000022.1 GCA_902477615.1 uncultured Sutterella sp. | reverse complement strand
AACCTTTGTCGGTGAGGTAAACACCGATGGCTCGGTTGTCTTCGGGGTTGCGCATTTTGCGAACATAACCTAACTTTTCTAACTTATCCACCATCACACTCATCGTGGACTTGGTGCGGCGTGCCCGACGCGCGAGCTCTGTAACCAAAGCCCCGTCATTTTTATAGAGCTGAATCAGGATATCACCGTGGCACGGCGCAATGTCTTCAACACCGTGGCTTTTGAGCTCTTGGGCGATGAAGGCATTGGCCATTTCAGCCAAGCGACCTGAATAGTGAACAAGTGAACGATTTTTCATGACGAACATCATAGTTCGATATCGAACATTTGTCAAATGCTATGAATGAATAACTTTTGGAGAGCCTATTTTGTGGGTTTGAAATTGAGGTGTGATTTGTTAGCGAAAATGCTGAAAAAATGCTTGCAATCCATAGGGTTAATCAGTACAATAGCGTTTTTTCTGTCCTTGCCGCACTAGAAATAGACGCTCTAGGTGGCTTTTTCCGTAAGGAGACAATTCCAATGCGTCACTATGAAATTTGCTTTATTGTGCACCCGGATCAAAGCGAGCAAGTGCCCGCCATGATCGAACGCTACAAGACGCTCGTCGCCGAACAAGGCGGTACGATGCATCGTGTGGAAGACTGGGGCCGTCGTCCTTTGGCTTATCCGATCGAAAAGTTGGTTAAGGCTCACTATGTTCTCATGAACGTTGAATGCACGCATGAAACGCTCGCTGAGATCGAAAACGGTTTCCGCTTCAATGATGCCGTGTTGCGTCACTTGACGATCAAGATGAAGAAGGCTGAAACCGCTGCTTCCCCGATGATGCGAATCGTCGAAAAGGAAGAGCAAAAGAAGGCCGCTAGCGAAGCCGCTCAAGCTCAACAAGCTGAAGCCGCTGCTGCTTAATTGATTAACCAATTCATATTGTCTGAAAGCTTTTAAAACATTGTGAATACGATTCATTTAAACGGTGAATTGACACAAAAATCCCAGATGCGTTATACGCCCGCGGGATTGCCGGTTTTAGAGGTTGTTTTTCATCACATGAGTGTGGTGAACGAAGCTGGAAGTGAACGAAAATTAGAGTTTGACTTTTCGGCAAAAGCTTGCGGAGACATCGCACTGTCTCTTGAAAAAGAACCCTTAGGTTCGGTTTTTGAGATGAGTGGTTTTATCGCTCCCAAGAGCATTCGAAGCAGACAATTGATCGTACATATTACGCAATACTCACAAGGAGTTTAAAAATGGCTTTTGGTGCAAAAGGCAAGGGTAAGCCCCGCCGTGGCAACCAACAAAACGCGCTCTTCAAGCGCAAGAAGTTCTGCCGTTTCACGGCTGAGAACGTCGAAATGATCGACTACAAGGATGTTGACACGCTCCGCGACTTCATCCAAGAAAACGGTAAGATTATGCCGGCTCGTTTGACGGGCACGAAGGCTCACTATCAACGTCAACTTGATACCGCCATCAAGCGCGCTCGCTTCTTGGCCTTGTTGCCGTACACGGATAACCAATAATCGAGGGAGTCATTCAAATGCAAGTTATTCTTCTTGAAAAGATCACTCACCTCGGTGACTTGGGCGACATCGTCAAGGTTAAGGACGGTTACGCTCGTAACTTCTTGATCCCGACCAAGCGTGCTAAGCGTGCTACGCAAGCTGCTATCGCTGAATTCGAAGCTCGCCGCGCCGAATTGGAAAAGGCTCAAGCTGAACGTGTGGCTGCTGCTGAAGCTGTTGCTGCCAAGATGAACGGCATCGCTATCGAAATCACCAGCAAGGCTGGTGTCGACGGCCGTCTCTTCGGTTCTGTGACCAACGCTGACGTTGCTGAAGCTCTCCAAGCTCAAGGCTTCGAAGTTAAGAAGTCTCAAGTTCGCACCCCGACGGGCGCCATCAAGGCTGTTGGCGAATACACGCTCACGATCGGTTTGTTGACGGACATCACCGCCGACATCACGGTTAAGGTTGTGGCTGAAGCCTAATTAAAAACTGCTGAATTTTTAATTCAAACAGTTCAATCGGTCTAAATCGTTAAGGTTTAGACCGATTTTTCATTTTTTGTGACATATCTTGACGCAGAACTCGAGCGGGTCTCTGCTAAAATTTTTACTTTCCACAAACAAACTTAGAGCATCAAGATGGCTGAAGAACAAAAATCGGATTTAGTGAGATTGCCACCGCACTCGACCGAAGCCGAGCAAGGCTTATTGGGGAGCCTTTTAATCGACAACCGAGTCTTTGACTTGGTCAACGACGTCGTGAAGGCAGAAGACTTCTATCGTGGCGACCACCGTCGTATCTATGAACACATTTCTCAATTGATCGCTAATGGCCGTCCGGCAGACGTTTTGACGGTTCATGATTCGATGAGTTCTGTCGGTCTCGGACAAGAGGGCACGAAAAGCTTTTTGAACTCCTTGGCAATGAATACGCCAAACTCCTCCAATGCTCGTCGCTACGCAGAAATTGTGCGTGACCGCAGTGTTTTGCGCGCTTTGGTTAATGCCGGTTCCGAAATTGTTGATTCTGCTTTGGATACGAAGGGGTTAGAGACCAAAGACATTTTGGATAAGGCCGAAAGCCGAATTTTCAGTATCAGCGAAGACGCTCAAGTGGCCGGTCAAGGTTTAAAGCCCGCCAAAGGCGCCTTGATGAACGTGAGCGAACAAGTTCAAAAACTCTATAAGAGTAAGAGCCATACCGCGGTTACCGGCGTTCCTACGGGCTTTAATGACTTGGATAACTTAACCAAGGGGTTGCATCCCGGGGAATTAATCATTGTGGCCGGTCGTCCAGCCATGGGTAAAACGACGTTTGCCATGAATATTGCTGAGCATGTGGCGATGCGAGCCGGTCTTCCGGTTGCCGTCTTCTCAATGGAAATGCCGGCAGAACAATTGGCCATGCGTTTGATCAGTTCTTATCAGCGCATTAAGTTGGAGCACTTGCGTAGTGGCCGTTTGGAAGGTGATGAATTCCAAAAGATGAGCGTGGCAGTGACCGATATTGCCAACTCTCATAATGTCTTTATCGATGACTCTTCCGGTTTGACGATCTCTGACGTTCGTTCTCGTGCCCGACGCTTGACGCGTGAAGTCAAGCAATTAGGTTTGATTGTGATCGACTACATACAATTGATGAGCGGTACGGGCCGAGGTGAAAACCGCGCTCAAGAAATTTCTGATATTTCTCGTGGTTTGAAGCTGTTGGCTAAAGAATTAAATTGTCCGATCATCGGTCTTTCTCAGTTAAATCGTAGTTTGGAACAACGTCCTGATAAGCGCCCGATGATGAGCGACTTGCGTGAATCCGGTTCTATCGAACAAGATGCTGACGTGATTATTTTCCTTTCCCGTGAAGTCGTTTAAACCCAAGACTTAAAGGGCACGGACGAAGAGCGTAACGCGGAAGCCATTATTCGTAAGCAACGTAACGGCCCGACGGGGACGGTGGATTTAGTCTTCTTCGGAGAATACACGCACTTTAAGACCGCCACAAGGAATACTGGATATGCTTGATGCATTGATTACATACGGTGCCTATGCACTGGCCTTTGTTTTGATTTTGGTTGGCTTAGGTGGCACGGTTGTACCGGCCTTGCCCGGTATCCCCATGATCTTCGGTGGCGCTTGGTTAATTGCGCATATGGAAGGGTACCAATACTTTGGAGTCGGTACGTTAATCGCTCTTGGCGTTTTAACGGCGATTTCCATTGCTATTGATTGGGTGAGTCAGACCATGGGTGCCCAGAAGGCCGGCGCCACGAAAATGGGCCTTACAGGCGCCTTTTTAGGAACGATCGTGGGGATCCCTTTTGGTCTCATCGGAATTTTCTTATTTCCTGTGATTGGTGCCTTCGTGGGAGAAATGATCGGTCATCGTGATATGCGTTTAGCCGGCAAGGTTTCTTGGGCTACGTGGGTCGGCATGATTGCAGGGATTGCTGCGAAGGTCGCTATCGCTTTCATTATGATCGGCATTATGTTGGTGATGCGCTTCGCGTTCTAAGAAAAATTCTTTCATCCAAAACAAAAGACTGAGCTTCAAATGGAACTCAGTCTTTTTGTTTTGGTAGTGATTAACCCTCTTTTAAGCGTTGCGTTAAACCGCTCGCACGTTGCGTTTTGGTTGAACAGGCTTTAGCAACCGATTGGGGATTGGCATAAAGCTGCACTTCCTTTTTTGCCCGAGTGACACCGGTATAGAGGAGCTCTCGAGTCGAAAGCGAGGAGTCCGGGTCATTGGATAGCAACACGGCCACGTGGTCATATTGCGAGCCTTGAGATTGGTGAATCGTCAATGCATAAGCCGTATCGTGTTCGGGTAAAAGACCGGCGGGGCGGAATTCTTCTCGATCGCCAAAAAAGACTTCGTAGCGTGACCAATCGTCACTCATCGGTAACACAATGCCGACGTCACCATTGAAGATGTCCAAGGGGGCGTAGTTCTTACGGTTAATGATGATACGCCCCGGGTAAAAGAGTTCCGTAAAGGGGAATTGAAGATGAGCCGATTGTAGCCATCCTTTCTCTTGTGCTTTTTTAGCCCATTCATTCACTTTTTCACGTACAAATTCGTCTGCAAAACGATTAACTGCTTCGACGCTATTGAAGCCATGACGCTGAGCAGACAAAATGCGGAATTTATCAGCTGCTTCCCAAACCAGTTGAAGGGCTTTAGCTTTTGATTTGTTATTACGAATCAACGGTGGATAAATTAAAGCCTCTTCAAGATAATCTGTTAGTTTTTCAACATAATGTTTTAATTGTTTTTCTATCCAGTCTTGAGCGCTTTTCTGCAAGGAGACGTTGGAAGAATACGGAGGCCAAAAAATCTCATCGTTATCAAGATTATGATTAAAAAGATCGCGGAAACTACTTTCTTCAAAGACTTGATTATTAATGTAATTAGCTAATCGACCAATTCGCGAAGTTGCTGTAAAACGATGACTGATGGTGAGTTCGGCTACGTGATCCGCCATCACTTCAGGATCGGTTAAATCCGCTAATACTGAACCGGGTCCTACTGCAGCTAATTGGAATTTATCACCCAATAAAATTAATTTTGTTTTCTTGCGATTGATGCAACGCAACAATTGTTTGGCTAACGTCAAATCAATCATGGATGCTTCGTCAACGATCAAAATGTCAACATCCAACGGATTATCTTCACTGGGGCGGCCGCCTGCGAGTGTTTCAGAAGAAAGCCAACGATGGATGGTCTGAGAGGTAATTTTATTTTGAGCAAGCTGTTCTTTAAGCTGAACAAATATGGCTCCCGATTCGCCTTTGCAAGACCCGTTAATGGATTGCAGCACTCGACTTGCTGCTTTACCGGTCGGTGCGGCTAATCCAATCACCAAATCAGGATTGGCTACCAACTCGCATTCAATGAGTTTGGCCACAACTGTAGTTTTACCCGTACCAGGGCCACCGGTGATGATGAAAAAGGTGTGAGATAACGCACCTCTGATGGCCGTTTCCTGTTCAATCAAACTTTTGGGATCAGCGGTTTTACCGTTGTCGTACACCGTTGATTTAAAGTCTTCAATCAATTGTTCTTGCTTGGGCGAAATCGCTTCTGATGCGTGCGCTTTAAAGTCCATGATAGCAAGGGCCACTTCACGTTCTTCAATGAAGCGACGTTGAAGATAAAGACGCTGAGTTTCACTGTGACAGTCCCAGATGAAAGGAATGCGTTTTGAGGGTTCTTCTTTAAGTTTTAGAGGTGCTTTAACAAGAAGTCCGATATTTTCTAAAAGAGTTAACTCTTCATCAGAAACGTCAATAGAGGCAACATTTACGCACACACTACCATCAGAATCGGCTTTGCAAAAAGACAATAAAAGCTTATCCAGAGTCGCGATGGCCCGAGCCTTCACGTCGCTGATGAAACGATCAGGATGATTTCGCTCGATCGTTTTTAAAAGATGATGGCCGAGTTGCAGGTAAGCCAATTGTTCTTCAGTGAATTGTTTAACTTTCATTTCTGTGTTCATGATTTAGAGTCCTTCTCGTGCGAGTTCGCCAAATTTCCCAATCGTTTGCTCATCGAAACCGTTTGTAAAAAAGTCATCTAAACACTCAATGAGCGCTAACGAAGGCTTTTCAAAGTAAATGCCGTAGGGTTCATCATTGTTAATTCGCATGCCTCGGATGAAGGCATAAATTACACCTCCAAAATTATCACTGGTGAGCTCAATTCCACGAGACTTCAAGAAACGCTTCAGTGCCACACAGTAGATAAGGTACTGCAAGTAATAGTGGTGTTCAGCCATGGCTTTTTCCATTGCAGGCATTTGATAGTCAGCGACATGGTAGCCTAAATGATTGCTTTTCCAGTCCAATACAAAGTATTGCCCGTTATGTTCAAAAACCATATCAATTGCCCCTGTTAAGAAACCTTTGAGGATTTTAGGTTTTAGATTGGGTAAGTGATACTTCTTTTCGAAATCTTTTAAGAGCAAAGAGAGCGATTCGACGGTGACGGCTTTGCGTCCTTTCATGGACGCATTAATCGCCATTGTAAAAGTCATTTCTCGTTGACTATTCTCAATATTACAGAGTTGGAAATTACTACCATCAGGATTTTTGAAGATAGAACAACAAAGCACGTTCTTCATCAAATCACATAACATGTTGGGATTTAAATTTTCGAAGTTATGTTTATAAGGCAGCGCAATCACATCGGCGCGACTCAAGAGTTTTTCATCGGCTTCGGTGTCATTTTCCAGAGCTCGACGCAC
Organism: uncultured Sutterella sp.; assembly: GCA_902477615.1. GTDB lineage: Bacteria > Pseudomonadota > Gammaproteobacteria > Burkholderiales > Burkholderiaceae_F > Aphodousia. The sequence continues at coordinate 4,570 of CABSHY010000022.1, read as the reverse complement.
CAATTTAAAGTCAATGCGTTCAAAAATGGCGTGTAAGAATGTACCGCTTTCGGCACCTCGACTAAAGTTGAAAATTGCTCTATCGTAGTCTGTCAATCCTTCGGTGCTGACGATCTTTTTAGGTTCTTCGTCATCTTCACCTTGGTCTTCCTTTTCAGCTTGATTCGTCAAATCAAATTGTTCATTAGCACCTCGAACAATGGCACTGTAACTCGATTGCTGCCAATCAGAATAGATATTGTGAGACGGAGCAATAGTCAGCTCTTTCTCGACTGACTTTGTCTTGGTTTCAGACGTGTGATGATCTAATCGTTCAGCATCCTTGGGGATGTCATAAGCAACGACTAAATCTTCGGTGCTAACAGCCTGCGTATTGTTATTCAATTTTTCAATTCTGACTTTGATTCCATCAAAGAGCTTTTCGCGAGCCTTTTGAATGGAGTCCTTTGACGGCACCATTTCTTTAGTAAGAGCGCTGTAATAAGGTCCCTTAAATTGATTTGCGTTGGCCTTTTGCGTCAACATAAGGGGCAAAACCAAGCGTTGAGAGGCTCGGGTCATAGCAACGTAGGCCAATCGAATCGTTTCAATTTCATCATTGAACGCGATGCCTTGGTTATCACCTTTATTGATGTCTGTAACAGGCTGTTGTGAGTATGAAATTGTTAAGCGGTTTTGACCTTTTTCAGAGACATCAAAACAAATATGTTTAGGCGGGTAGGGGTTATTCTTTTTATTACTCCAAGCACCGACTAAATACACAACGGGATATTCCAATCCTTTACTTTTATGAATTGTCATGATGGTGACAAGATCCTCGTCGTTTTCAATACGAGTTTCCCGACGTTCTCCGCCATTTGTTTCTCTGGCTTTAATGAACCAACGCGTAAGCCCCGAAAGAGTTGTTAAATGTCGTGATTGCTCTTGCAAGAGTTCAATAATGTGTTGATAGTTATTCAACGATTTTTCTCCACCGGCAATCGGTAGAAGATTTGATCTCGTATTGCACTTTTCAAATATGTAGGCAAACGCACTGGCCACGCCTTTTTGTTCAAAGAGTTTTGTTGCCTGATCAATTGTTTCGCGAGCCAATAAGGCCTTTCTTTCAACGATTGAAAGGTCTTCATCTTGATTTCCTTCAAAGGCTTCCGGAGAAACATCGTTGACTTTTTCGCCCATGATGCGTGTCAACCGAGCAAGCTTAAGGCGCTTACTATCTTGCGGAACTTCCATTGCTGAGAGTAATTTAAGAATATCTTCGGCTTCGTCAGTGTCAAAAACATCCTCTCGAGCAAATGCAAGACAACGGATGTTGTTTTTTGCTAGTTCATGAATGACGTAATCAGCATCTTTGTGTTTACGAACCAGAATAACGATATCCTTGGCCGACAACGGCTGATTGTCTTCGCGCATCACGCCGGAATTGAGCAAGTTGACGATGTCGTTTGCGACCAACTGAGCTTCTTGCTCTCTTTGTTCGTCGCTATATAAACTTTCGTCGGTGTTTTCGCGGTACCATAATTCAAAGACTGGGATGAGTTGTTTTTTCCCATCAACCTCGCGATAAAGTGGCGCCTTCTTTGCCTTGGCCTCAACGCTTGAATATTGGATGGCTTGCGTACAAAACGCCGAGTTGTTGCCTTCTTCATCATTGGCGAAATACTCGTTGATGGACTCCAAAAGAGCGGGGCTAGAACGATAGTTAGCAGCCAGACTATAGACATTGTTGACCTGACTTCGCGCTTTGTTGTACGTGGCAATATCCGCGCCTCGGAATCGGTAAATTGATTGCTTGGGGTCGCCAACAAAAATTAAGCTACGATTCTTATCAGCTTTGATACTGTGATTGTCACCTTCTTCTGGATCATCTAGAAATAAGGTGGAGAAAATTTGGTACTGAATCGGGTCAGTATCCTGAAATTCATCAATTAATACCGCTTGAAACTTATTTCGGATGTTCTTTTTAAAATCTGTATCATCGAGTTCCTTTTCAACACCACTGATCAAATCAGAATAGGTGCAAACACCTTGAGCAATTTTCAATTGCTCAACTTGAGCCGGAACCGTTTCAAGGAAGGCCTCCATTTCTTCAGAATCTAAACCAAGATCCTCAGCGGTGGAGATTTTTTTCTTTCGCTTTTTCCCTTCCTGGTTTTTAATTTCTGTTTCAATAGCGGCTTTTTTCCATCGTGCATAGAATTCCAAATGAGGATTTTGAGGTGCGTCAAAATAAGCTTCAAGAATTTCTCCTAAAACTTCAATGGGATCTTCTGCAAGAATTTCTTTTTTTAACGATTCCGAGGCGTTTTGTAATTCAGATCGGACAAAGTCATCAATAGCACGATTCAAAATGTCATCCACATTATCGGCTAACTCATAACTGCCGCTTCTGCTTCCGGAAAAACTGTATTCACGGAGCATCTTTTGACAGAATGAGTGAATCGTACTGATGCAACAGTCGTCAAGGCCATCAAGAGCCGCTTGAACTTTTTTTTCAATGTCCGTTTTATCCCAACGGTGGAAAAGTTCATTGAGTACTTCATCATTTTTAAAGTGAACATTATCAAAATCACCATCAGCACTTTGAATGCCCCTTCTGAGTTCAAGTAACAGGTCACGTAAACGTGCTCTGAGTTCGGCTGCGGCAGAATTCGTATAGGTCACCATTAACACTTGATCGATGGTGATCTTTGTTTCCATCAATAATCTCAAAACAATACGGGTCAGAGAGTATGTTTTACCCGTACCAGCACTTGCTTCAATGAGAAAAGTGTCTTGAATCTTCGTTTCAACTAAGTTAAATTTTTCTGTCATTTTGATTTAATCCAATCTTTAATTAACGCATCAAATTCGTCGTAAGCTTCTTTGGCTCGTCTTTGAGCTGCATCCAAGTCAGCGCCTCGCCAAATAATGGAAGTCGGTTCGGTGTCATACTTAGGATTAGATGCGGGCTTTTTATCAATATAAGTAATTTGTCGGATAGCAGCTTCCATTGCATCAAACCAAAGGCTAAAAGCCTTCGTTGAGATGTCAATATCAGGAGCGTCAGATTTGATCCAATTTTCGTTTTTCAGGTTGTACACTTTAAGGCCAATGGGTTTATTCACCAATAACCTTAGAAGCATTACACGAAATACCGCACGACGAAGTCCCGAATCTGAAAGACAAATATCAGAGTAGTAGAGCGAGTCTTTGTCATCATCAAATGACCAAAGCGTGACGTTGTTGGCAACAAGCTCATTGAAATACTTGCCATGAACATCGATTGCAAGGTGTTCAAACATGTGAGACTGAGCATCTGAAAGCAATTCTTTTTGAGCACACCATGCGTCATAGCGTTTTTGAAGTTCATCGCGATAGACAATGGATCGGGTATTGACGGCACCCACTAAAGGATTGCGTTCGAGTTCGACAGTTAAATCATCAATCGTTTGTCCTTCTTCAAAGGCTTGAAGCCATTGATTAGACAATATGGTCATGCTTAAGGCATCACGAGGCGCAATGAGAGGCACTTCTTCAGTCGCCGTATCATCGTAGTCTTTGATCATCAATTGTTTTTCAAGCCACTTCGGAGCGGATTTGTAAAAAGCAATCAACTCTTCGATATTCAACTGCCCCTTAAAGCGTTCAACACTCACAGTACCAGTAACAATCGGTTCTTCAGGGCTTTGGAAGTTGGTCTTTAAAGCGCTCTCCAAAGATTGGAGCAAACCTCCATCAACACTTTGCCAATAACGCGTTTCATCATTTGTAAAGTTACGGCTTGATGCCGGACTTAAGGGCAGTTGTGTGGTAAGGGCCTTTAATTTCGTTGGTGTATCGGCATTGCTTTGGACGTTCGAAGCTAAAAAGTCCATAAACTCTGTGACCACCGGTGACGGGTTGGCCGGATTTTTCTGATCCGTACCAATGCACCAAGAGCAATAGAAGCGGTCACGAGCCGAAAGAGCTAAATTCAAGAATACATTGCGATTGTCGCTACGACTATCGCGGTCATCTTGACGCTTTAATTCCGAAACGCCCATTAAATCGTACTCTTCAAAATGTTGAGTCCCGGGGAATGAACTGTTTTCGTTTAAGCCAATGGCTAAAATCACGCGGAAGGGGATTTGACGAAAGAGTTTAAGCGGAGCAAACGTCACAGCACCTGAAATCGCTTGGCGCGTGGGTTCCTCTCCCAAGGTGTCCTCAAGAGCTCTCCAGTAAACGGCTGGCGAGATGATGAGGTCCATTGCCGGTTCTTGGTCGTCTTCAGTTGACTCTTCGGACTCACTAACCATAGCGCTAGTGGGATTGATGACTCGCAGACTACTTTGAAGTGCAATCTTGTCCGTTGAAGAGCTATTGGTAAAGAAAAGATCAATTAAACCATGAGCCCATTTGGCAATGTCATCAATATTGGCTCGATCGCCAAGTTCCATGTATAGACGATGAGCTTCTTTTAACTTGTTTTCAAGCATTAAAAGCGTTTGGAATATGCGCTTTTCAGTGTTGACCGTATTAAAGCGAGTATCAACGCCGTTAGAGACGGGGAGCACGTCTTCAAAGCTTTCACGTTCATTTTGATCCA
>CABSHY010000021.1 GCA_902477615.1 uncultured Sutterella sp. | reverse complement strand
GTACTGCCAATGGCAGACAACACGAAAGCGCCGCCAATCCTGCCTTCATCGGAAGGCAAAATTAACGGCACAAAATTCTTTTTCTGACGACTCAGTAGTCGACGACGCTAAGAATTAGCGACGACGATTCGTACCGGCGGCTTGAGCAGCAGACGGACGACCTTCGATGTGACGGAAGGTGATACGACCCTTCGTTAAGTCGTAGGGGGAAAGTTCGAGAGAGACTTTATCACCGGCCAAAATGCGGATGTGGTGCTTACGCATCTTACCGTTGGTGTAAGCAACTAATTCGTGGTCATTGTCCAACTTGACACGATAACGGGCATCGGGCAACACTTCGAGCACAACGCCGCTCATTTCAATGAGATCTTCTTTTGCCATAATTCTCCGTGGTAAAGCAACAACGCTTTCCACTTTTCAAAAATTGATATTTTACCCATCGGTTCTTGCTCATTCATACGCTCACCGTGGGCAGTTTTTCTTTGCGAAACAAAGACGAAGCGAATTTTAGAGCAAATTGCATTTAAAAACGAATTATTTTGTTAAATTCCTACAATTTTTCGTGCAAAAAAGTGCTTTTTCCGCCATAATCATCGTTCGACAAGTTATGTGGGGACGACCTGGTTTCGACAGGGGTCACGAAGTAGCTTGGTGCATGTCAAGGTCCAGTCACCTTGTTAATCCGCTGGAAAACAAATAAACGCCAATAACAAGCGTTTCGCTCTCGCCGCCTAATTAAGGCGAGGACCACACCGGTTTGCCTCTAGGCCGGGCTAGTTCGCTAGCAGTGGTTTTATACTAATACAGGCTGGATCACTACGAGGGCGCTGCGTAGTGGTTGAGACTTAAAGAGTGTCTGGTCTGATCAGAGCCGGTTTGAGGGCGTGAAGTCAGATGAGATTTTTTAAATGTTCAAACTAAACATGTAGAGCCGGTTATGGACGATTCTTGGACGCGGGTTCAATTCCCGCCGTCTCCACCACACTCAAAAATCCAATGCCTCGAGTTGATGTTTCAATTCGGGGTTATTTTTTGCCAATTTCAAGAAAAATTTGTACGTTGATATTATGTTCTGTATGGACAACATTTTTTCTTAACCCCATATGTGCAATGTTTCTTTTCCTCTGAAGTTGCTATTAGCTCTTATCCCCGTCACGGTTATGGCTTCTGCCGTGACGCCTGGTGACATCGTAAGCGCATCTTCAATCACTCAAGAAAAAGCGACTTCCTATTTTGTTGTCTCCCCGATTTCCAACGATATTTTTTCACGCATCAATAACAAATCCTGGAAAGAAATTTGTCATCATGACCGAAAAGATTTCCGTTATGTGACGGCACTGCATTACGATGGAAAAGGTCAAATTCGATTAGGCGAACTCATTGTTCATCAATCCGTTGCCAAAGAAGTTTTGGATATCTTGAAAGAACTCTATATCGCCAAGTATCCAATCGAAAAAATGGTATTGATTGACAACTATGGCGCAGATGATGAATTAAGCATGACAGCGAATAACTCATCGGCCTTTAACTGCCGTGTTGTAAAGGGAAGCAAAAAGCTCTCTGCTCATGCCAGAGGCATGGCCGTTGATATCAATCCGCTTTATAACCCCTACGTGAAAGTCAAAAACGGACAGACAATCGTTCAACCCGAAGCAGGTCGCCCTTGGATAGTGCGCAATGCAACCGTCCCCTACAAAATTGATGAGAACGACCTCGCTTATAAGCTATTTAAGAAGCACGGTTGGGAATGGGGTGGCGATTGGAAGTCACTCAAAGACTACCAGCACTTTGAAAAAGCACAGTAATTACACAAATCAAACCCGCTTTAAAATTTCTTGAAAAGCGGGTTTGTTTGCAAGTTTAAGGACGATACCGAATCGGTCGTTGAATCCCCAATTCTTTGAGCTTCTCACTCTCGGGATCGATAATCGTAAAACAACTCTTAATTTCTTCAGGCACTTCAATCGGCATACCGGTTTTAAAGTCAATAAATACCCACGTTGTCGCACCAATGCACACCAAAATATCCCCTCGCTTAATCGCATAACGACGCAACGAGCGAGAAGCATGCCAACTATCGACCCAGCTGTAGATCGTTAACTCATCACCTTCATAAGTGGGACGCAGATACTCAATCCAATGTTGTTTAGCCACCCAAACCTGTTGACGCTTAAGAAGCGTTCGAGCGTCCCATCCAAGTTCTGCCGCATGGGCGCTTGCCGCATCTTCCATCCATCGCAAATACTCGCGATTATTTACATGACGAAAGACATCAATGGATTCTTTTCCAACAACAAAATGGCGTTCGTAAATTTCAGACATTTCAAACTTAAAAAATGAATGTTATAGCGAAGAAAAAAGCATAAACCTTTTTCGTTCCATTAACACGTTCATTCACGTTTTGCAACAACTACACATTTGTACATTTGTTACTTTATTGACGAATTTTGAAGCCTATTTTCAACAATAAAACCGCTCCCCTAAAACACAAAACCAAGGCAACGCTTCCCCACAAAGCCGACTCACAAGGACTTGTTTCAAATCCTCCCAAAAAGCCCCCGCAAACCCCATTAATAAAACAAAAATGCCGTAGAACAATCGCCTACGGCATCTTTCTTTGGAGCAATCATCTCGAGGAGTTAAAACACGTAAGACCACATGGCTAGCAAAATCAATTGACCGGTAATGATGCGCAAGAACATCGCTAACGGATAAACCGTTGAATAGGCCACGGGCGCTGCGTTCTTTTCAGACAAGGTAGAGGCATACGCCAAGATGGGAGAATTAGTCCCCAAACCAATCAAGAGGCCCACGATACTGTGGTAGTTAAGTTTGCAGAACACACGAGCAATAATCCCCACCACCAATTGCGGCACAACCGTAATGCAGCAACCAATCAATGCAAAAAGAAGACCGTTACCCGTAATCAAGGCATTGACAAACGTATCCCCTGCTGACAAACCGACACTTGCCAAGAAAAGCGAAATCCCAATTTCTCGACTCATCAAGTTTGAGGACGGCGTCATGTAAGTTGAAAGGTGCAAAGACGCCCCATAGCGCCCCAACAAAATGGCAATGATCAAGGGGCCACCGGCCATCCCTAATTTGATCGGTGTGGGCATGCCGGGAATGGCTAACGGCAAGGAACCAAAAACAATCCCTAACGTCATCCCCATAAAGATGGCGGCAATATTGGGTTGATCCAAGTGCTTAGCTTGATTGCCTAAACGCCCTTCAAGGCGCTTAACAGCGTTCTCTGGCCCCACGCACTGCAGCACGTCACCCACTTGAATATGCAAATTCGGATGCGGGAAAAGTTCAGTACCGGCACGGAAGATGCGCGTAATGTTGACGCCATCGGTAGCAGCCAACGACAAGCTATCAATCGTTCTGCCACTCAAGGATGACAAGGACACCAAGAATTTGGCACGAACCAACGGTGTATGCGCCGTTTCCAAGTTGATGCGTTCATCTTCTTTACCAAAGGCGGCAATGATGTCGCGCTTGTGTTCCGGTGTTGAGACCACACGAATCGTATCGCCTACATGCAAAACGGTCTCAGGCAACGGACTAATGATTTCGCCCGCATGCATCACACGCGAGCAAATAAAGGGACGCGGAATACGTTCGTGCGATTGGGTAATCGTCACACCGTCCAACAAGTGGTTCGTGATGTAGATGTGGAAAGACACCGGTGCTTGACTGATTTCTCGCTCTTCAACATCCCAATGGCGGTCTTCTTCAGCCATATCGATTTTGAAAATCCAACGCAAGAAAATCGACACACCGATAATGGCCGTGAGACCTAAGGGATAAGCGCAAGCGTAGGCTGCGGCAATGACATTGCCCTGATAGTTCAACTGATTCAAAGCTTCTTGTGTGGCACCAAGACCGGGCGTGTTGGTCACGGCACCGTAGTGGATACCCAAAATCTCAGGCAGAGAAATCGTGTCTGAGAACAAAAAGAAAGCACTGATGGTGATAACGATCCCTAAGGTCCAACCGAAAACCATAAGGGAATTGAGAACAACCCCAACGCTTTTAAACGACGAGAAAAAGGAAGGACCGACCTGCAAGCCGATGAAGAAAATAAAGATGATTAACCCGAAGTCTTTGGCAAAGGCCAACACGTCCATATTGACGCGAACACCAAAATAACTAAAGGCGAGCCCCACAAATAAAACAACGATGGAGCCCAAAGAAATGCCAAAGAATTTAATGCGTCCGATGCCTAAACCAATCGAGATGATGGCCATGTAAACGAGGACAATATGGGCAATGGAATTAGGGTCGGTTAGTAGAGTATCGAGCCACTGCATGGCGGTCACCAGAAAACCAAAAGAAGAACAGATTAAGTGTAGACCCAAGCCACTTAAAAAAATCAAAACTAAGCATAAACCATTAGTCTTTTGAGACCATTGACATCACCTCGAAATTAACAGTTGTGGCAATTGCCAAAAAATAGTTGACCACAAAAGAAAAAGGCTTGAGGACGACTCTCAATCCCCAAGCCCGTTCTTAATTTAATATCTATTTGCCTAGATTATATTTTTCAGCACCTTCCCAAGCAGCCTCATAAGCACCCTTATAAGCCTTCAAAATCGTCTTCGCGGTCTCGGGCGAATTGTAGGCCTTCACCACCTTTTGATAGACCTCATTGTCTTTATCTTTCGTGCGAGCCACAATGACGTTGACAAGTTGTCCCACATTGGGATTGGTCTTCGGATTGATGTCTTCCGAATAGATGGCATCCTTCATGGGATCTAACCCGGCCGTCAACGCATTACCGCCATTAATCAATGCGGCGGTAAAGTCAGGCAAAAGGCGTGCCAAAATGCCGGACTCGGCTTCACGAATCTTAATCTTGACCTTATATTCCGTGATGTCTAACTTCGTGGGGACGTAACCCTTAGAAGGATCGACCTTAACAAGACCGGCCTTTTCCAAAAGCTTAATGGCGCGACCACCATTGGTTAAGTCAGACGGAATGGCAATCACGGCACCATCTTTAATGTCGGCAAGCGACTTGATCTTATCCTTGTTGTTATAGATACGAAGTGGCGTAATGATCGTGTCGCCAATAGCAACAATCTTGTAACCATTACGAGCGATATCATTGGCCAAAAACGCTTTGTGTTGGAAGGCATTCAAATCCAAGTCGCCATCGGCTAAAGCGCGATTGGGCGTTGCGTAGTCGCTAAACTTCACAAGTTTTACTCGGATATTGTCTTTGGCCAACAATTCGTTCACAGTTTCCCACTGATCGTTATAGTCACCGACCACACCGACTTTAACCACCTTAACATCGGCCGCTGCGGCCTGACCGATCAAACTTAAGGAAAGACCCACCGTCACAAAAGTAGCGGCAATGCTCTTAATAAAGGTACGTTTATTCATAATTAATACTCCTTGACGTTTTATGAAATTAGTGTTGGTTTTTGCGAATCACCCATTGGCCTGCGAATTGGAAGGCACTGATGATGGCAAGAATGATGAGAACGGTTAACCAAATCATGTCGCGATAGCCCATTTGGTAGCCGTAACGAATCGCGAAGTCCCCGATACCGCCAGCGCCGATCGCACCGGCAATCGCCGTAATGCCGATGAAGGACACAAAGGTAATCATCGTGACGCGCGTGATACCTGCAATGCTTTCTTTGAGGTACACACCAAAGATGATTTGTAACGGTGAAAAGCCCATGGCAAGACTGGCTTCAATGAGACCGTATTCCAAGTCCGATAAGACCGATTCCACTTGTCGGACAAAAAAGGGCACCGTACCAAAAACCAAGGCCACAAAGGAACCCGTCACCCCGACCCCGTCCCAACGAGTAAGCGAGAAAGCGGAATCAAAAGAACGATCAAAATAATGAAAGGGATGGAGCGGATAATGTCGATCGAGCGATCAAAGAACGTAAACACCCAACGGTTTTCACAAATGGCACCAGGGCGCGTGACAACCAATAAAACACCGATCGCAATCCCGATGACCCAAGCCAAAGTGCCGGAGACCGCCACCATCGTGAAGGTCTGACCCAAGCACTCCCAAAGTTCCGGTGCCAAACGTTCTAAATTCGGGAAAACTGTATAGAGAAACGAAGTCATTTCAAAACCTCCACCGTCACGCCGTTTGCCAAAAGAAATTGACGTGCACTTTCAATGTTGTCCAATGAACCCTTGATACCGACGCCCAATTTGCCAAGCGTCTCACCTTTTAAGAAATCGATGTTGCCGTAAACAATGTTGGCTTCGACCCCAAAGCGTTTATAGAGTTCCGTCATGAGCGATTCGCCTGCCACGCGGCCTCGGTAAGTCAAAAGCCAAACCGTGCTGTCTTCTTCAAGTCCTGGAATCGCCCCGGGAGTTTCTAACAACTCGAAAAACGTCCCCATGTTGCTCGCCGTTTCGATAAAGCTTTTCGTAATCGGTGCCTGCGGGTGACTAAAGACATCCATGACCGTTCCTTCCTCAACGACTTCACCGGTTTGCATCACCGCCACCCGATCACAAATCTCTTTGATCACGGACATTTGGTGCGTGATGATGACAAGCGTCAGACCCAACTTGCGATTGACTTCCTTTAATAACCCCAAAATGGATTGTGTGGTTTGCGGATCCAATGCACTCGTCGCTTCATCACACAAAAGCACCTTCGGGTCATTAGCAAGCGCTCTGGCAATGGCCACGCGTTGCTTTTGACCGCCCGAGAGTTGTGACGGATACACATCGCGTTTGTCAGACAAACCCACTAACTGCAACAAGTTAAGAACTTTTTGAGCGCGTTCTTGAGCATTAAGCGACGTGAGTTTTAAAGGAAGTTCGATGTTTTCAAACACCGTTCGGGAAGGCATGAGATTGAAGTGTTGAAAGATCATTCCGATCTGTTGACGTACTTGGCGAAGGGCATGGGCGGGAAGTTTCGTGAGTTCTGTGCCATCCAAAATCACTTCGCCTGATGTCGGTCTTTCCAGCAAATTAATGCATCGCACGAGTGTGGATTTACCGGCGCCGGAAAAACCGATAATGCCGTAAATTTCGCCCTTGCGAATGTGCAAAGAAACGTCATTGACGGCTCGCACACACTGGTGCTCAACATCAAATTCTTTAACGATATTTTCTAATTTAATCATGATGATTGCATCCCTTTCTCTGCCGATCTGTTAACCCAATTTGGGTGCATTTCCAGATTTCGAATGCAATGACTCCATGCCAGCATTCTTTGCAGTTAAAAATCGATGAATTGTTTATTGGGGAGATAAAAAAATCATCACTTGATTAGGACCTTCCAAGTGATGATTTCTAGCGGAGCAAGGGTGCTCCGAAGGTCTTAGAGCACCATCATCATGTGACACATTCGCATTTCCATAGCAAAAGCCGTCGCGCTTACATGAAGCGACGTTTTTTGCGAAATGGTGAATGCGTTTTGCATCAATGACAATCCTTTGTCTAAGAAAGAAAATGAAGACCTCTCGATGAGGCGTTTTTTTAGATTATCAAATTTTCTCGCTTTGAAAAGCGCCAAGTTTAAGAATCATAGGCGATATTGCTTAAATCAAACATTTTTCACCTAATGGCATTTTCTCACACTTAATGACAATTAATACATTCTTAAAGACAGTTAGCAACTTTTAAAGAATAAACAAAGCATGAAGGCTGCAAAAAAAGAGGCTCCTAAACTAAGAACCTCCTTCTAGACTTCCATCCATTTATTTTGTCAAATAGTCACGTCGCACCCAAGCCCACAAAAGAGCAATCAATAAAATGGCATAGCACACACAAGCCAACATGCAGCACTCAGCCATGTCCATGAACTTCCATTGCGGAATCAAGTACCAACCATCCGTGGATTGATAAAGTTCAATGAACCAGCGTTCAAGGTCGGATAATTCCACGCCGGGTGCTACGACTGGTGCATCGTAACCGCAGTCACCCGTGGGCTTAAACCAGTCCGGCGCCCACTTGTCTAACGGAAGACCAAAGTGGTACTTCGCATCCGTTGAGCAACCTTGAAGACCGAACATTGCCATCGGATCGTCCGAGTGCACTGCATCGTGAATCTTGATCAATTTCCACGAGCAAAGCATCGTGTAAATCAAACCGTAGAGGAAGATACCCACGCCGGCAATCTTGCCCCAAATCCATTGCGGTTTAATGGCCACAATGAACGCACCCAAGGCCATCACCAAATTGCCGTAACGGATATAGACACATTGCTCACAAGGCAACATGTGCATCCAGTCTTGGAACACGTAGTGGGCAATCAACACCAAAAGAACAGAGGTAATCGCAAAGAGTAACCACGGTTCTCGCGTGTCTTGCCACCGAGCCAATGTGTTCATCGGCTCGGTTTTGAAATCTTTAAAAAAGCCTTTCATTCGAGCCTCGGATTACTTCTTGGAAAGTTCACGGACGTTCTCGACCATGCTATCAATCGAGCGAATCGCAGCGGTCTTCAAAAGGTACTTACCGTTCACAACAAAAGCAGGAACACCTTGGATCTTGGCAACATCATAGGTACTGTCCTTCCAGGCCTTAACCAAAGCTTGGACCTTCGGGTCTTGCTTCTTAGCGTCAAAATCAGCGCGGCTCATACCAGCAGCATCCAATGCGGTCTTAAGGAAAGCGTCGGCCCCTGCGTCCCAACGTTCTTTTTGGTCGTGGTAGGCCTTATAAAGGGCGAACTTGGCTTTCTTATGCATAGAGCCGTCTGCGACCGGATCGCGACCGGCGGCTTCGTCTTCAACCCAAAGGGTCGCCAAGACTTCATCGCCTTCGTTACCGTACTTGCCCTTGGTGTGGAGGTGATAGTCCAAGAACTTGAGTTCTTTATCAAGTTTTTGTTTGATCACGGGAACGACACCCTTGTCATAGCGATAGCAGAAGGGGCAGTCGTAGGAGTAGACCTTGATAAACGTGCCTTGAGCGTTAGGGATAGGCTTATCGAGCACGATATAGTCGGTGCCTTCAACGGGAGCGGCAAAAGCCATGGCGGAGCACGTTAAAGCGGCAGCCGTTACTAAGAATTTTTTAAACATGGTTTTATATCCTTATCGTTTAGTGAGGACGACTGAATTGAATCAATCCCCCTCACCTCTCTCATGTTGTTACTTGGTGTTGAAGGCCTTTTCTGCGCTAATCGGCATGGCTTGGTAGCCCATCGTATCCAACAATTGGATTTCAACAGCAGGCTTCGTTTCACCCCACTTGAATTCATCAATGAACGGATGCGGAGCAACGTTGTTGGAGAACTTGGCGCCCATACCGGCCGTGGCGGAGTAAACCATGACAGAATTCTTATCGGCGTAGTACTTCGTCAAGGACGTCACAGGGCTATACCAGTCGTTGCCACGTTCTTCACCGTATTGCCAAACTTGTTGAACCGTTCCCTTCTTTTGATCGATCTTGTAGACAACGGCACGGCTGTACTTCATGCTAGGAATTGCGGGTTGTTCCATACCACGACCGTCACCATTGTCAAAAGCCGTGATGTAGATCACATCCTTATTGGATTTTTCATCAATACGGAAGGCCGTGTGTTGCGTCCAGGTCCAATCAAACCCTTCTTCGCACTTATTGCTTTCGCACTTGATCTTCTTACCCTTGGCATTCACAGGCGTCAAGACCTTTTCAGCCCAACCCTTCTTCCAACCTTGCGGAGAAGAAAGAATCCACTTCACCTTCTTATCACGACCGATCTTGATGATGGCCGATTGGTGACGAGAAGAAATGATGATGGAGTCATCAGACGGGTCATAGTCAACGGAATTGACGTGAGCCCAGTTACGACCGGCCCCGGAACCCGTGATGTCACCAAAGTTATCACTTGCATCCATCTTGGCCAAGTCTTCAGCAGAAAGCGTTTGACCGGACTTACTAGCATCAATATTAAGACAAACAGCCCCTTGGTCCAATGTCTTTAACACATCGTCACGATATTGGTCCAAGATTTCCCACAAGCGGAATTCATCAGCCACTTGCCCTTGTTCGTCCAATTCAACGATAACGTCACGAACCGTATGAACACGCTTACCATCAGGACGACGGTAGTCGGAGGAAGCCACGCGCAAGAACGTATGACCGTTTTGAGCATTATCAAAGGAGTGAGAGAAGTCGGAGTAAGAGGCGGGTAAACGACGGTTATAAATTTCGCGACCCATCAAGTCGTACTTCACATAACGTTGACCAAAGCCCCAAGAGATATTGCCATTGTTGTCTTGTTGGAAGCCCATCATCACGCCCGAGTTATAGACGCTTTCGGCATCGTAAATGGACTCAACGTTCATGTACCAACGTACTTCACCCGCCGTATCGATAATGGCATTTTGCGGATAGAAGTTCCATTGCAAAGCACCGCCCATCGGGTTATTCCAAACCGTACGACTGGCCTTTGCATAGTTTTGCATTAAGTTATTGACTAAATACAAACGATCTTTAAAGGCAGGATCAACGGCATTGACCTTCGTTTTAAACATCGTTGATTTTTGAGACTTCATCCCATTGGTTGCCGTATACACGGGAGGTGCATACATTTGATAGGACTCAGAAATCTTTTCTTTTTTACCGTTGAAGTTACGGGTATAGGTCACTTCAACCGTATTGACATAGTCAGGGTACAAACCAAAAACAGGAATACCCGCATGAGTCATTAATTGGCGCTTGCTGACATTGTATTTAAGATCAGCACCGTCTTTCTTCGGCACAATACGAACAGAGGCATCTTCAATAACATAACCACCATTTCGAATCACGGCCGTCAAGGGTGCAATCTTGTATGGATTCATCACAATTTCACCGAGCTGTCCTTGGACAGCAAAAGCAACGACGGGACCGGAGGCACCACCAGCTGCTTGAACAGTTGTCGGTAAAACAGAAAAAGCTAAAGGAATGGCGACAGCTAAAGTCGCAAATTTGAGATTCATAATCAGATCCTCAAGAGTTTAATGAGAGATGCAAATAGGTATTTGCTCAGAAAAGTCTATGAGGAATCCGACGATTGACCTAGGGGGATTAACTATCAAAAATAATAAAAAAGTGTCAGATTAACTTTCATTTTTTAAAAGCGATTTTTTTGTTCATAAAGGGCGCCGGACTCCGTTTGAGCATTCAATTTAAATTGACTTCGAACCCATTGCATTGCCGGATCATTGTGAACCCGATCGTGCCAAAATAAACAGGTGACAATTGAGCCTTGTTTGGCTGAAGGGAATGGAAGAATCGCAATATTGGGGTTTCTTTCAGCCACAAATTCCGCCGTTTCTCTAGGCATGGTCACGGTCAAATCCGACGTTTCAACAAAGATAAAAGAACCTAAAAAATAAGGCGAAATAACACTCGTTTTCTGACTCGTCTTTTCAGTCGAAAAATGTCGATCGTAGTAACTTAAACTGTAATCTTCTTCC
>CABSHY010000020.1 GCA_902477615.1 uncultured Sutterella sp. | reverse complement strand
ATGATGACTATTTGACCACGATTCGTTTATGAGGGCCGAGCGATAGGGAACTTACTGCTCTCAGTCTTTTAAAACGAACTTTTAAATCGGAAACTCATCAATTAACACATTGATAATTAATAAAGTTTTATTTCAATAACAAAAAAAGGTGCACATTACGGCACCTCTATCCAACTTTTTCATGAAAGTTAACTTATCCAGTATTCACTTTACTGACGACTCAACAGACGAATTTTTGTCGATACCTGTCAACATTTGGTCAGTTGCTCACTAACTTATCAAATTAAGTATCCAGTTATGCAGTAACCTAATCCTTTGTATTCATTGACTTTTTAAACTTACTGAATCACGAACTGTATATTTTTGATTAAAAATATACAGTTACTTATCAAGTTATCCAGTTAACTTTATAAGTTCATCCCAAAAACAAAAAAACGGCCCACTTTTTCAAGCAGACCGCCCTTCTCCCAAAACAATCAAACCATTATCCGTTACAGCGTTTCGGCACAAATCCCAATTCGTCTAACATCGCTTTATCCGTTTCGACCGTAATCCCTGCGGTTGTCAACATATCGCCCGAAATCGCCGCATTAGCGCCCGACATAAAGCAACTTTTCCCTTTATCAGCTAAAAGTCCACGGCCACCCGCCAAGCGAATGGACGCCCCCGGCAAAATAAAGCGATAAACCGCCACAATGCGACGAAGCTCATCCTGCGTTAAGCGAACGTTCCCTGCAAAAGGCGTACCTTCAATGGCGTTTAACATATTCACAGGGATACTCTTAATGCCGAGTTCTCTGAGGCTAATCGCCATATCAATACGATCTTCCTCCGTCTCGCCCAACCCCATGATGCCACCGCTACAGACGGGCAAGCCTGCGCGTTGAGCAGCAAGAATGGCATCCACCTTATCCGCAAAAGTGTGCGTAGTGCAGACATTCGGGAAATTGCGTTCTGAAGTCTCTAAATTGTTGTGAACTCGCTCCACGCCCGCCTCTTTTAACCAAACGAATTGTTCTTCTTTTAAAAGCCCTAGAGAGACACAGACCGAGATATCACAAGCCGCTTTAATGGCTTTGACGGCTTCACAAATTTTCAAGACTTCCCGATTCGTAAGACGCTTACCTGAAGTCACAATAGAAAAACGCAGTACCCCTTGGGACGCATCACGCACAGCTTGTTTAACGATTTCTTCTGTACTTAAGAGCGGATAAACAGCACTGGTTGTATGACTATGAATGGACTGAGAGCAAAACCGACAGTTCTCTGAACAACGACCACTTTTCGCATTAATAATCGTGCAAAGATCAAATCCGTTTTCACAGAACTTTTCTCGAATCACGTTAGCCCAATGACATACGTCTTCTAATGGAGCCTCATAGAGTTCCAGCGCCTCTTCTTGCGTAACTTCACCACCTTCTAACACTTTCTTTGCCATTGCTTCAACCGTCATAACCTGTCCCTTTTAAATGGATTCAAAAAAAAAGCCCTTCAATCATAACGACCGAAAGGCTTTTTTGTTTACTAAAGAAGCAACTTGAAACGATTAAGGTACCATTTCTTGCGGATTTTCTTTCTTCAAAGGTCTCACCAAATCTTCACGCTTCACACCCAAGTAAAGAGCGATTGCGGCGGCCACGAACACAGAAGAGTAAATACCGAAGCAAATACCGATCGTCAAAGCCAACGAGAAATAGTGAAGCGCAGGACCACCAAAGAAGAACATCGCCAATGTCATCGCAAGCGTTGACGAGTGGGTAATCACCGTACGGGAAATCGTAGCGGTAATGGCCGAGTCGATGATCTCTTGCGAGTCCACGCGACGCATCTTCTTGAAGTGTTCACGAACACGGTCAAAAATGATCACCGATTCGTTCACGGAATAACCCAACACGGCTAACACAGCCGCCAACACGGGCAACGAGAATTCCCACTGCATAAAGGAGAAAATCCCCAACACCAAAACGACGTCGTGCAAGTTAGCGATAATGGCGGCTACTGAGAACTTCCATTCGAAACGGAAAGCCAAGTAGATCACAATGCCAATGACCACCAAAATCAAAGCGGTCATACCGTCGGTTGCCAATTCTTCACCAACTTGCGGCCCCACGAATTCCACACGTGTCATCGTGGCTGCGGGTTCAGATTGGTGCAATACCCCCATCACCTTTGCGGCTTGTTCACCAGACGTTTCATTGGCGCCAATCGGCAAGCGAATCATCACATCGCGCGCTGTACCAAAATTTTGCACAGCCGCTTCAATCCCAAGCTTATCTTTAATCTCCTCACGGATTTGTTCCGTGGGAGCCGCTTGCGGATAGGAAACTTCCATCACCGTGCCGCCCGTGAACTCAATCGAAAAGGCCAAGCCCTGCGTAAACAAGAAAACCACAGCGACCAAAAATGAGACCAAAGAAATCGCATTAAAGATCTTTGAGTAGCGCATGAAAGGAATCGTGCGCCGAATTCTAAATAACTCCATCACAGACTCCTTTCATTATTTATCTGAGGGCTTCCAAACTTGGCCCACGTGAATATGCTTTAACTTCTTCTGACGACCATAGATGAGATTTACCAAACCACGGCTAACCATGATAGCGGTAAACATACTCGTCATAATGCCCAAACAGTGCACCACAGCAAAACCACGAACCGCACCAGAACCAAAAATCAACAATGCAATACCGGCAATCAAGCTCGTAATATTGGAGTCCAAAATCGTCGCAAAAGCACGATCAAAACCTTCACTAATGGCCTGTTGAGGCGAACGTCCTTCGCGTAATTCTTCACGAATACGTTCGTTAATCAACACGTTGGCGTCAACGGCCATACCGAGCGTCAAGGCAATAGCAGCAATCCCAGGCAACGTTAACGTGGCTTGAAGCATGGAGAGCAAAGAAATCAAAAGCATCACGTTACACGTCAAGGCAAAGACAGAAATCGCACCAAAGACTTGGTAGTAGATGATCATAAAGATCGCCACTACTGCAAAACCGTAGAGCGTTGAACGGAAACCGGCTTCGATATTAGCAGCCCCCAAGCTCGGACCCACCAAACGTTCTTCGATGATTTCCATCGGAGCCGCTAAAGAACCAGCGCGTAAAAGCAAAGCCGTATCTGTTGCTTCCATCGTTGTCATGCGACCGGAAATTTGCACACGACCACCACCAATTTCTTGACGAATGACCGGTGCTGTCACCACTTCTCCCTTACCCTTTTCAAAAAGGATAATCGCCATACGCTTACCCACGTTTTCACGCGTCACGTCTTGGAAAATACGAGCACCGCGAGAGTCTAATGTCAAGTTAACCGTTGGCTCTTGCGTTTGTTGGTCAAAACCAGCTTGGGCATCGTTTAAGTTGTCACCCGTTAAAACCACTTGACGCTTCACCAAAATGGGGTTGCCCTCACGGTCAAGGTAGCGTTCGTCACCAAAGGGGACTGTTCCTTCGCTTAACTGTGCATAGGCTTCAGGGGAATCATCCACCATTCGAATTTCAAGCGTGGCTGTACGTCCCAAAATATCTTTAGCCTTAGCGGTATCTTGTACACCCGGCAACTGCACCACAATGCGCGTTGCCCCTTGTTGGGCAATCACAGGTTCAGCCACACCCAATTCGTTAATACGATTGTGAAGCGTGGAGATATTTTGCTTTAAGGCGTAATCCATCACGTTTTGCAAAGAAGAGGGCGTCATCGTTGCCATCAAATGGTACTTACCGTCAACGTCACGTTCTTCAAGAATCAAATCGTTATGAGTATTACGCAAAAGGTCTTGAGCCTTACCGCGCTCTTCTTCGGAGCGGAAAGTCACGTCCAAAGCGTTACCCGCACGTGTAATACCGGCATGACGGATGCGCTCATCACGGAATTGTGAGCGAAGATCCGAAGATAAGGCATTAATACGTTTTTGAACTGCCGCTTCCATGTCCACTTCAAGCATAAAGTGCACACCACCGCGCAAGTCCAAGCCTAAGTACATAGGTAATGCATGTAAATTCAAAAGCCATTGAGGAGTATTGGGAACCAAATTTAATGCCACAACGTAAGACGAATCGGTCGGATCGGGATTTAAAAGACGCTCAATCACTTCCTTGGCCTGAAGTTGTTCTTCAGCTTGCGTCGGATCGAAACGAACACGAATGGTGTTTTGTTGGGCGCCTTGTTCATAGAACAGACCGTTAGGATGCAGCTGAGCCTCAGTTAAGGCGGCTTGCACACGCGCGTAGAGCGCCTCATCAACCTTCACCGTCGCTTTCTGGCTTGAGACTTGAACAGCAGGCGACTCCCCGTAGAAGTTCGGTGCCGTGTAGATCATGCCAATAATCAAAGCGAGGGCAATGATGATGTACTTCCATAATGGATAGCGATTCACTGTATGACCTCGTTAAAAAGGAAAAAGAGAACGTCGTCGTACGAGGCGCTCTCCATAGCGGATGTCACTCATGATTTTGGTTAACCGCTCAATGAAACAGAACCGTAAATTAATGACGGTTCTGTTTTCTCATGCATTAAAACGTCTTAATCGTACCCTTGGGTAAAACGGATTGGATCGCATCGCGACGCATCGTCAAGGTCACTTGTTCAGCCTTAACATTAGCGATTTGAATAACCATGTATTGTTCTTCAATGCTCACCACACGGCCGGCAATACCGCCAATCGTCAACACTTCATCACCCGTGGACAAAGAATCAACCATTTTGGCGTGTTCCTTTTGACGCTTTTGTTGCGGACGGATTAAGAAAAACCAGAAGGCACCAAAAATCAAAATCATCGGCAAAAGGCTCGTGATAAAGCTCATCGCATCACCACCGGCAGCAGCCGTTTGAGCATAAGCATCGGAAATAAAGAACATGTTTTTCTCCATGACAAAAAATCAGTTGTAAAGAATTTATCTTTACGTGAATGTTTTTGAATTATACGGGACTCGTCTTGTGCTTTTGCACCTTTGGGTCAAGGGTTTCATTAATCTTGACCCAAAAATAGCAACAAAACTTGTCTTAACGGTTAACCCACACCGCGAGCACGATCACGGTGGAATTGATCACGCCACTCTTCGAAGCGATCGTTATCCAACGCTTCACGAATTTCCTTCATCAAATTGAGGTAGTAATGAAGGTTGTGAATGGAATTTAAGCGAGCGCCCAAAATTTCGTTAACCTTTTGCAAGTGATGCAAATAGGCTCGGCTGAAATTCTTACAAGCGTAGCAATTGCAAGTCGGATCCAACGGACGCAAATCGTCTTTGTATTTGCTATTGCGAATCTTCACGTCACCGTAGCGCGTGAAAAGCCACCCATTGCGAGCGTTACGCGTAGGCATCACGCAGTCAAACATGTCAATGCCTTGGCTCACGCCTTCGACCAAATCCTCGGGCGTGCCCACCCCCATCAAATAACGGGGCTTATCTTCAGGCAACTGCCAAACAATCTTTTCCATGATGCGGTGCATGTCTTCTTTGGGTTCACCCACAGACAAGCCGCCCACGGCATAACCATGGAAGCCGATTTCTTTTAAGCCTTGTAACGACTCTTCGCGCAAGTGCTCAAATATCCCGCCTTGCACGATACCGAAAAGTGCGTTGGGGTTGCCCAAGCGTTCAAATTCGTCTTTACTGCGCTTGGCCCAGCGAAGCGACATACGCATGGACTTGGCGGCCTCTGCTTCCGTTGCAGGACGACCCTTGATTTCATAAGGTGTACATTCATCAAACACCATCACGATGTCAGAGTTGAGCACCTTTTGAATTTGCATGGACACTTCAGGCGTCAAGAAAAGCTTGTCGCCGTTAATGGGAGAGGCAAACTTCACGCCCTCTTCGGTGATCTTGCGAAGACCCGTCAAAGAAAAGACTTGAAAGCCCCCCGAGTCCGTCAAAATGGGCTTATCCCAACCCATAAAACGGTGAAGACCGCCGTGCTTTTCAATCACGTCAAGACCGGGGCGCAACCACAAGTGAAAGGTATTGCCCAAAATGATTTGGCTTTCAATTTCTTCCAATTCACGCGTCGTCATGGCCTTAACGGTACCGTACGTGCCCACCGGCATAAAGATCGGTGTTTGCACCGTACCGTGATTGAGCTTCATTTCGCCTCGGCGAGCTTTGCCCGAGGTTTTCTTTAATTTAAATTCAAGACTCACTTGTCATTACTCCGGCTTTTTTTCCAAAAGCATGGCATCGCCATAGCTAAAGAATCGGTATTCTTTTTCAATGGCATATTGGTAAGCAGATTCAATGCGTTCTTTCCCGGCTAAAGCAGACACCAACATCATCAAGGTGGACTTCGGCAAATGGAAATTCGTGATTAACGCATCAATAATTTTGAATTCGTAACCGGGCCTAATAAATAAGCGCGTATCTCGGCTTCCGGCCCCTAAAACGCCTTTAGCGACGGCACCGCTCTCGAGCGCACGAAGACTCGTTGTACCGACAGAGACCACACGACGACCGGTCGCTTTGGCCTCATTGACCATCTTCACGGTCTCTTCGCTAATCGTGTACCACTCCGAGTGCATAACGTGCTCAGAGAGTTTTTCCACTCGCACCGGTTGGAAAGTACCGGCACCGACGTGCAAAGTCACAAAAGCCGTTTGAATTCCCTTTTCACGCAAGGCGTTCAAAATCTCATCGGTAAAGTGAAGACCGGCCGTGGGAGCGGCAACCGCACCCGGCGTTTTGGCATAAACCGTTTGATAGCGAGATTCATCGGCCTTGGTTGCTGCGTGCTCGATGTAGTGAGGAAGCGGCACTTTACCGAAAACATCCAACACTTCTAAAACGGGGTGTTCAAACTCCAAAAGGAAGAATTCCCCTTCACGCCCCGTCACGTGGACCACTTCTTGACGGCCTTCGGCTTCAAAAATTAAGTTGGTACCGGCCTTGGGGCTTTTACTCGCACGCGCCATGGAAATGGCGGTTTTCTCACCCGTAATACGTTCGATTAAAACTTCGACCGCACCACCGCTTTCTTTCTTACCCAAAAGACGGGCTTTGATCACCTTGGTGTTATTCATCACCAAAAGGTCATCGGGGCGAAGAAGATCGACGATGTCTTTGAAGTGGTAGTCGGTTAATTTTTCAGGTTCGACGTGCAAAAGACGGCTTGCGCTGCGATCAGCTAAGGGAAACTGTGCGATACGCTCTTGAGGCAAGTCGTAATCGAAATCAGATAATAATAATTCGCGTTCAGACATGGCTTTACTGGCCAAAAGTTGAAAGAGGGCCTATCTTACCGAATTTAAAGGATTTTCTCTAGTATTTTTATTAACAATAACAGTAACAAATCCCCCTCGTACTCAATCTTCATTTTTCAATACGAAATGATCCCTCAAAAATTCCTCAAAAAGAAAACCTTTTGGAATTGATGAGAAAAAAGTCTGATTATCTATCGGGAAAAAGTTGGATTATCTCTTAGGGAAAAGTGGGATTATCTCCGTAATTAATTGAAATTTCTATGATTTTTACACAAATATTTTGCTTAACATTTAAGCAGATTTTACACCTCTAACAACCTGACATTCCTCGATACAAATGAGAGTGACTCTCAAATACAAATAATGTTAAAGTGTCTACACACTGATTGAAAAACCGACGTTTCGGTTTAAACAAAAAGGAATAATAAAATGGCTTTACTCAAAAAGACCCTCCTCCCCTTCAAGGCAACCGCCTTTCACAACGGTGACTTCGTTGACATCACGCAAAACGACCTTCTTGGCAAGTGGTCCATCGTGTTCTTCTACCCGGCAGACTTCACCTTTGTCTGCCCGACCGAATTGCAAGACTTGGCCCTTAACTACGACGCCTTTAAGGCTCTTGGCGTTGAAATCTATGCGGTCTCCACCGATAGCCACTTCACACACATGGCTTGGCATGAATCCAGCCCTGCCGTGGGTTTGGTGCAGTTCCCGATGATTGGCGATCCGACGCTTACCTTGAGTCGCAACTTTGGTGTCCTCATCGAAGAAGAAGGCATGGCCGAACGCGGCACATTCGTCATTAACCCCAACGGTGAAGTCGTTGTCATGGAAGTGCACGACAGTGGCATCGGTCGCGACGCTCAAGAACTTTTGCGTAAGGTTCAAGCTGCTCAATACACGGCTGCCAACCCTGGTGAAGCTTGCCCTGCCGCATGGCGTCCGGGGCAAAAGGCCATGAAGATGACCAATGACTTGATCGGCAAAATTTAAGCTGGTTCAGTCTGAGAAAGACCGCCGAAGGAGAAATCTTTCGGCGGTTTTGTTTTGAGACTCTTTTGATACACTCCGTTACGAGAATCCGCAAAGAAAACAACAAAATAGCTTGCATTTGAGAATTATTCTCATTAATATACTACTAACCACGATACTTCGTAAGGTTCGCTAAAGAATTCTTCGGTAAATTGCTAAGTATCAAAAAGAAGTTTGAGCTAGCTTCTAAAACGATAGGGCCTAAAGGGGTGGAACTAACGTTGAAGAAGTTTTCTCCCAGCTCAAGGGTGACGATAAACTTTTCTCCTTGGTTTATCGAATCTCTCAGTCCTACAAAGACTTCTTGGTCCAACGAAAAAGAGGCGTTCACCAGCGCCTCTTTTTTTGATTAGTCAACAGCTTCATTCAAAAATGGCAACACTCCGTCTGCCGACAACTCTTTTAGCGACAAAGCTAGTGTCTCCTGTTTGTAAGAAGCATACTCAGGGTTAAAGGTCAAAAATGCCTCCACTTTCTTCTTTAGCGTATTCAAATCAATTTTGTCCTCATTACGCTTAACTTCGGCAAAAACTATACGTTTATGGACACTATTGACTGCAACCAAGTCAATCTCGTTTTCACCGTTTTTGTCCCACCATGGGCCAACATCGGTAAAAATCCCAAGATTTCTGAAGTGACGGCGGTACAGTCGCTCCAAAATTCGCCCAGACCAGGTTGGGTATCCACTCTTGATCAATTCTCGCAACGCCATCGTTTTATCTGACTGGAGCATTTTGAGATTAGGGAGACAGAATGTGTACCAAAAATCCAATAGTTCATCCGTCAACTCGTAACGAACACGCTTTCTCTTCGCACCATTTTTTCCGAGTGGCTCAACCTTCTCAATTAAGCCATACATATTTTCCAATTGGTGCAAGTGCCCGGATATATCAACATCAAACAAGGACGCAAGTTCAGAGCGCTTGCATCGACCTTGAGAAATCGCCATCAGGATTTCATTCATCCGAGAAGCGTTGCCCTTAAACTCCGCAGCAATCATGAGTTGCGCCTCTGAAATCAACCCAGAATTAAACAACAATGATTGATTGAGCATCTCATCAAAAGTTAATGCACCCGTTGCTAAAAAGGACTTCACATAATGCGCAACGCCGCCGGTAAAGGCGTATAGCGACAACAAATCTTCGCCTGTGAAATCTCTCTTATGATCTGACAAGATTGTTTTTAACAATTGCGGTAAAAATGGCATCAAGCGAATGAATGCACTTTCTCTGGCAAAAAGAGGGGCCTTTCCATTTTCAAAAATATCTCTCATGCTACTTGCCACAGATCCGCAAGTTACGATCAAGATTTTTGATTTTTGATGTTGACGATCCCACAACCTTTGCAATGTATCAAAGACGGTCGGATCAACCACATTAAAGTTTTGAAATTCATCCAGCACTAGCGTTATCGGACGACGTTCGGCTTCTTTAAAAATGAGGGCAAAAGCGTCTTCGTAGCTGGAGATCGCTAAGGGATAAGGAATCTCTAGCGCCTTTTGAATTTCATGAACAAAGTCCGTCAAATTCGAATTGGCCAGCTGTGACGCAACGTAAATGGAGATTGTTGGCATCTTGGTGCTATCGGGCAACGCTTCTTCAATTAGACGCGTTTTGCCAATACGCCTTCTTCCCGTTACGACGACAAATCGACTGATTCCACGTTCAAAAACATCTTCTTGAAATTTTTTCAAGAGTTGTAGTTCTCGTTCTCGGCCGTAAAAACGATTGATATTTACTGATGTATAGGCCATTTCTCGCATCTCCACTTTGTACATGCTTTAGAGTATACGAAAAAATAACCTTATCATCAATAAGCTTATTGGAAATAAGCTTATTTTCTATACGGTTAAAATTCTTAAGGTAACCAAGGACAAATTCGTCGACTCAAATGGTATCAATGGTATCACTCGATTGATACCATTCTTCATCAACTATCCGTCGAAAAGATTTAGTAAATTCTATTTATTTTCAATATGTTAAAACTTAGTCATTACATTCAAAATATTCACAAATGGTATCAATAGTATCACCCAATTGATACCATTGATACCATTTCAAACGCCCAACAAAAACCGCCAACGAGTCTCCCCGTCAGCGGTCTTTGCCACTACTTAAAGTTGAGTCGCTTACTTGATGGTATAACGAACATGAGCAGGCACACCACCCGTCATATCGCCTTCCTTCACACCACGGAAGTCATTTTCAGCCTTCACGCCAGCAGCAACAGCCGCATCCACCTTCTTCTTTAACGCTTCCATTTCCTTGGCGTCTTTGGCTTTCAAAGACACCTTGAAATGACCGTCTTGAGCGATGGAGTTAACCGAGTTACCGCCGTTTAAGGCAGAAACCACGCATTGCTTTTGCGACGGAATGGCTTTTTCAATTTCCATAATCGCGCGAGCCGAAGCGTGAACCGCATTGGTGCGACCGTAAGCCCCGTTACTGTGACCGCCGGGACCGGCGATATCAACCGTTAAAACGCTAGAGACTTCAGCCATTGCAACGCCGGCAGCCAAAGAACCCAACAAAGCCACTAATAATTTTGCTTTCATCATGAACTCCTTTCCATGGCGTGCAATTAATACATATCTTCAGTCGTACGGTTACCCATATCGGCTGCGGTCGGTGCAATCACCTTGCCGGAACTCGTGTGGTAACCGGCGGCCGTCAAGCCCATCAACACCATACGGAAGATGCGCTTACCTTCAGCAACGGCGTCACCCGGGATACCCCATTCGTTAAAGGAGTGACCACCACCGCTAACAGCAGGCGTATGAACGTTAAAGTTCACGGTCGGCACACCAACGGCTGCGGGCACGTTGTCGTTTAAGCTAGCAGCACGCGTGGGCAATTCCTTAATGATGTCGGTACCCACCGTGTGAGCGCTTTGCCAATAAATTTGAGAGGCGATGTCGTTATAATGCGGACGTTGGTAAGCCGGACGATCGCCAAACCATACCAATTCCATCGACACGGCATCCTTGTCACCGGTCTTGCGACCGTACTTGGCATTTTCTTCGTCCAAAGCGGCCTTAAAGGTCGGCTCGATTTGAGCACGAATGGCACTCAAAGGACCTTGCGTGGGCGAGCGCATATCAACCATCAACGTGCAAGAACGAGAACGTTCACCGGGCTTGGCATCATCGCAACGAGACACACCCACCGTATAGGTCGTGCGTTCAGCCTTCTTATCCAAGTCCCAAGGCGACTTCACGTCAGCAATCTTGGCAATCGAACGGTTCATGGCCATCAAAGCGCTCGGGGCTTCTGCACCACCTTGCTTGTAACCAGCAGGTTCCGTGTACTTAATTTCAAAGCGATAGCTACCCAAGTAGTTCATCGTGCCAGAGCCCGGACGCGTGGAGTCGGCACCAAAGTTCGCCACGAAATTCAAGGC
>CABSHY010000019.1 GCA_902477615.1 uncultured Sutterella sp. | reverse complement strand
GCCAAGCACTAAAGGTTCTCGCCCGGCATCGGCAAAGATTAGGGTTTCTAACCCCACTTTACGCCCCTCTCCCTTGGCAACCCCCACAATGACAGAGGTATCCAGTCCCAAGTCTTCAAAAACTTGTCGAGCCATCTCAACTTGTCCCCGACCACCGTCAATTAAAACAATGGTTGGTAACTCCCCTTCACCTCTTGAAACAGGTAAGTAACGACGTTCGACCGCTTGACGCATGGCCCCGTAGTCATCCCCCGGTTCCACACCGGTGATGTTAAAACGACGGTAGAGGTTATGAGCCATCGCTGTCCCCTCATAGACAACGCAAGACGCTTGAGTCGCTTCACCGGAGGTGTGACTGATGTCAAAGCACTCCATACGAATCTTCATCCAGTCTTCGTTCGGTGGCGTAATGTCCAACACTTCACAGAGTTCTTTTAAGCGCGCCAATTGCGAGCCTTCTAGCGCCAAGTGACGAGCCAAGGCAATCTTGGCATTGGTTTGACACATCTCCAACCACTGGCGACGAACGCCCGTAGGAGAGTGCACCACCGCAATACGACGCTCAGAGAGTTCCGACAAAAAGCTCTCTAACTCTGTCTTTTCCCCCTCAACATCCGTGATGATCAGGGTCGGAATAGGGAGCATTTCGTAGTGCTGACTGACAAACGCTTCAAAGACTTCAACAAAGTCCGGTTCCCCCGCTTTGGGCAACGTTGGGAAATAGGCACGGTCGCCCAAATGTCGAGATCCCCTCACCATCGCTAAGTTCACACAAACGGTATTACCTTGAGAAGTAATGGAGATAATGTCGCAGTCCACATCGCCACCGGTTGTCTCCACGCTTTGTTGATGCAAGATGTTGGATAGCGCTGCAATTTGATCACGAACAACCGCCGCCTTTTCAAATTCCAATGCATCAGAGTGTGCCATCATGCGAGACTGCATATCATTCAAAATGGCGGCGCTATCCCCATTTAGAAATTTCTCGGCTCGGGCAACGTCTTGCGCATAGTCTTCACGATTGATGGCCACCACACAAGGCCCGGAGCAACGTCCGATTTGCGCTAAAAGACAAACACGAGAACGGTTATTAAAAACCGAAGGCTCACACGTTCTTAAACGAAACACCTTTTGCAAAATTTGAATCGCTTCTTTAACGCTTTGAGAGTTGGGATAAGGCCCGTAGAAATGACTCTTTTTATCCACACCGCCTCGGTAATAAGACACACGAGGGAAAGCCTCTGAGCTGATTTTCAAATACGGATAACTCTTATCGTCTCGAAATAAGATGTTGTATTTGGGATTGAGTGTCTTGATGAGATTATTTTCAAGTAAAAGCGCTTCAGCCTCAGATCGCGTCACCGTTGTTTCGAGTTTTGCAATCTGAGAGACCATGATCGCAATACGGGGACTTAAATCATTTTTTTGAAAGTAGCTTGAGACGCGGCGCCTCAAATCACGGGCTTTGCCCACATAAAGGCAATTCCCCTCTTCATCAAAATAGCGGTACACCCCGGGCAAAGACGGTAAATTCTTTAAAATGGCTTTGGCATCGAAGTGCTTTGTAGCTTCAACAGGCATAATACGATCAACAAAAATCTAACATTCGAAGTATGGCACACTCCACTTTAAGACCTCAAATCGATATATTCTGTCGCGTCATTGATAATTTCGGTGACGCAGGCGTTCTTTGGCGCTTGGCACGCGAATTGAAGTTCTTAGGGCATCCCGTCCGCTTCATCATTGACGATGAAACAACGCTCGCTCCTTTAGCGGGTTTCAGTCAAAGTGATGGATTATCTCGCTATAAAAAAACGTTCGGCATCGAGGTCATTCATTGGGAAAAATCGTGGGATGAAAACCCCACCCCTTTGAAGCCATCGTCTGCCGTCATTGAGGGATTTGCTTGCCAATTGCCTCATGACTTTGAAGTCAAGATGAGTCAAATGGAAAAAGCCCCCGTTTGGATCAATGTTGATTACTTTAGTGCTGAGGATTGGATTGAAGAGTGCCATATGATGCCAAGCGTCCATCCATCATTGGGCTTAAAGAAACTCTTTTATTTCCCCGGCGTGACGCCAAAGTCCGGTTCTTTGACGATTGAAACCACTTATGAAGAGCGCCGACAAGCTTTTGATGCAAAGCATCCAAAGACGGAACCCTTAAAAGTGCTCTTTTTCGGGTATCCCTATGCACCGTTAAAAGAGTTGGCCAGTGCGCTCTCTCAAGTTAAAGCTCCGCTTCAGTTGCTTTTAACGCCTACGAAGGCTTCTGAAATGTTAAACGAAGCTCTTAGTGCGTTGGATTGTCCTCATATTGAAGTCGTTAACCTCCCCTTCGTTGATCAGGAGCATTTCGATGAATTGCTTTGGGAAAGCGACATCGCCTTTATTCGAGGCGAAGACAGTGCCGCGCGCGCCATGATTGCAGGCGTTCCTACTATTTGGCAAATCTACGCCCAAGAAGAAGACACGCATCTTATTAAGTTAGATGCTCTGGCCAATCGTGAGCGTGATGCTTTTGCGGATGAAGCACTCTTTAACTCCTGGCAAAAATTCCAACGTGCCTACAATCAAAGCTGTGTCCATGCCGAACTTTTGAATGAATTGATAGAAAAGCACGGCGCTTGGTCATTGGCAGCCCAACGCTGGTCAGAGACTTTAAAGAGCTATGGCTCTTTGGCTCAAAAAATCTCAACTTTGACTCTTTCGTAGCCAAAAGTAGCCACGAAATCTTCAAAAATTTTGTTAGCGGTCAGCGATTTTGAGACTGTATCAAGTCAGCGACTTTGAGACTCAGGGTCTTTTTCTTTTTACTCAATTCGACGAGTACTATTTCACTGCTTTAAAGTTCCTTTCTTCCTTTTATTTCCTTTGTGTAACAAAGGAGTTTTTAATGAAGAAGGATCGTGAGTTCATCATGATAACTTTGAAGCAACTCGATGAGCAGTCGATTACTACCGGACAGGCGATCAGCCAGTTGGCTGTGAGTCGCAGTACCCTTTTCCGTTGGCTAGCTTGTTACCGAAAGGATGACTTTTCATTCTTAGAGCATGGTAATAAAGGCAAAGAGCCTCACAATGCACTTCCTAGTCCGCTAAGACAGGCAATTAAAGATAAGTTGAGCAGCCAGTACTTTGGGTTTCAATCACCATTAGCTCAAAAGTACCTCAACCGTGATGGTTACGAAGTAAGCCTCTCAACTATTAATCGTATTCAGCGAGAAATCCATCGTTCTCAGACTATCGCCGAAGAGCGCTTTCGAACTTATGCCCTCAGGCGACGCCGTCCTCGATTTGGCGAACTTATCCAAATTGATGGAAGTCCTCACCATTGGTTCGGTGAAGACTCTCCCAGAGCCTGTTTATTAGCGTTTATCGATGATGCCACCGGCATCATTACAGCCGCACGGTTTTATCCAACAGAGAATATGACGGGGTACTTGGCTTTAATCAAAGAACATATCTCCCGCTTTGGAGTACCTGTTGCCTTGTACAGTGATCGACATACCATCTTTACTAGAAAACTGCCTGAGAGTCCTCTTATAGAACCGCCTCAATATGCACGGGTTTGTCAGCGTTTAGGGATTGAACAAATCCTTGCATTAAGCCCTCAAGCAAAGGGACGAGTTGAACGACTTTTTAGAACGCTTCAAGGACGTTGGCCCAAGCAATTTAGTATCGATGGGATTTGCACAATCAACCAAGCCAACGCTGTCATTGACTCTTATATTATTGATTTTAATAAGGAATTTGGAATTAGGCCGATTGATGATATGGACGCTCATGCCCATGTCGATGATATGGAGGAAATTGAACGAATTTGTGCTCGTTGGACCTATCGTAAACTCAACAGCTCTCTACGATTTAGCTTCGCAGGACAGATCTACCAAGTTTTTCAAGAAGGAGCGTCGCTTTATGGCCTGAGGTACCGTTCGGTAGCGTTAATCCAATACGAAGATGGTCGAGAAGAGGTGGCGTTAATTGGGGATGTACGTCCAAAGCTTTTGAAGTTCAAAGTCTTTGAAACCAAGAGCAGGCAGTATGAAGCCGTAGAAAGTGCAAAAAGTATTGATGGGAAAATTGATCAAATCACGACCGATCGGAAATCGCCAAACCGATGGGTTGACCGTCATTACAAGGACGCAGTGACGGCAATAAACAAACGAAAAGAAAGAGAAAAACGGTTAGCTGAATCAGAACTGTTCCTTGCAAGAATCTTTGATAAAGCTAACCGAGACTAGCGTCTAAAACGAATAATAATCTGGAAATAAAAGGAAGAATAGGGCATTGGAAATACTTTTTTTTCAATGCCCCTCTGAGTCTCAAAGTCGCTGACCGATTGCAGTCTCAAAATCGCTGACCGCTAACAAAATCTTCAAAAATTTTCTAAAAACGGCTAAACACGCTAAAATGCGTGTTTTCGCTTTTTGTGTAAGCGAAAAAAGAAACGTTTCTTTGGGCTTTGACCCATAACACTTTTAAATATCGATTCATGCTTAAGTGGGCAGTTTCGGAGGTCGCTCCCCTGTTACTTGTAAAAACTTAAGGATGAGAACGAAGGAAATTGAACAAATGAAAATCGCACAAGAATTGCGCGCCGGTAACGTTGTGATGATCGGTAAGGATCCGATGGTCGTTTTGAAGGCTGAATACTCCAAGTCCGGTCGTAACGCCTCTGTCGTTAAGATGAAGTTGAAGAACCTCTTGACGGGCGCTGGCACGGAAACGGTTTATCGCGCTGACGACAAGTTTGAAGACTTGATCCTCGAACGCAAGGAAGTGACGTACTCCTACTTCGCCGATCCGCACTATGTCTGGATGGACGAAGAATACAACCAATACGAAGTTGAAGCTGACGTCATGGAAGACGCCTTGAAGTACCTCGAAGACGGCATGCCCGCTGAAGTGGTCTTCTACCAAGGTCGCGCTATCTCCATCGAACTCCCGACGATCGTTGTTCGCCAAGTCGAATACACGGAATCTGTCGTTAAGGGTGACACCTCCGGTAAGGTTATGAAGCCGGCTCGTTTGACGACGGGTTACGAATTGCAAGTTCCGGCTTTCGTTAACACGGACGACAAGATCGAAATCGACACGCGTACGGGTGAATACCGCTCCCGCGTTAAGTAATCGATTCTTCGATTAACGCCAAAAACGCCCTTCGGGGCGTTTTTTCAATGGAAAATGCCTGAGGAAAAGTTTTCATTCAGGCATTTTTTACTACTGCGAGACTCAATAATTATCCGTTGGCTTGCTTGATAAAGCCCACCGTCATCTTAAAGCCCACCTTTAAGCTCTCGGTGTCTTGCACATCGAAGTCCGGACGATGGTGCCCATGATGATTGCACCCCCAACAGAAGTAACCGGCTTTACCACCCTTTTCTCGGACGCGGTTCGCCAACATACTGCAGTCTTCACTACCGCGGCATGTTTCAAAGAGTTCCGACTTCTTGAGTTCCGGAATTTCTTGCGCAGCTTGCATCAGCATCGCGCAGACTTCCTCATCGCACTCGTAGACACTGGCTTCGCCCATCTTTTCGATGGTGCCTTTTACGCCATAGACTTCGCTCATCCCACGCACGATACGATAGACTTCATCGGTCATGAACTGGTTGACTTCCGTGGTTGCCCCCCGAACTTCTACTTGCATCGTGGCTTTTGCTGCCACCACATTTCGTCCTTCCCCTGCATGAAGCGTCCCGACGGCCACACGTGAGTCACCGCCTGAGTGGCGGCTAATCCCTTGAAGCGCCATCACCGTTGCTGCAGCGGCAACCAATGCACTGCGTCCCTTCTCAGGGTCACTGCCCGCGTGAGCGCTGCGCCCTTCAAAAGTGATGTCCATCTTGGTGGTTGCCAAATAGCCGTGCTTTAAGACGCCGACTTCACCCAAGCCGAACTCACACCCGACATGAGAACCCACCAAATAGTCCGCATCGTCAACAATACCCTTTTGAGCCATGGGGCTTGCACCACGCACACCTTCTTCAGCCGGTTGAAACACGATCTTAATGCGACCTTTTAATTCGTCTTTGTGATCGGCCACCCAGCGAGCAACACCAAGACCTAAAGCCGTATGAGCATCGTGCCCGCAAGAGTGCATGAGACCAGGACGCGTGGAGGCAAAGCCTTGGGCGTTCGGAGCATGATTGGGATCATCAGTTTCAGTATTGACCACGCAGTCGATATCAAAGCGCAGAGCTGTGCAGGGCCCCGGGCGCCCCGTATCGATTTCAACCATCGCGCCCGTGTAGCGATCTAAGGAATCCAAAATCGTTTGATCAATGTCTTTGACCTCGTGAGCGGCGTTCCATGCTTTTTCAACAATGGCTTCTCGACGCCCCATCACGGCATTGACGTCAATCACGTCTTTACCGAATTTAGGTTCTAGCCCCGTGGCACGAAGCGCTTCAATGATGCGCGTGGTCGTGACAAATTCAGTCCATCCCTCTTCAGGATACGTGTGCAATTTGCGACGCATGGCCACCATATCGGGCAAATACTTTTCTACGCAAATATCAGGCATTTGTCTTCTCCTAAATACAATAAGAAGTGTCAAAGGAATCTCTTTTGACAATACTCTTTTTTTAAAGAAATCTCTTAAAATCTCCGCTTCGATTTTTATTCTTCAGAAAAGATGAGTGCCGCTCAAACACCCCACAAACTGACAGCAGACCATTTACCCAACCGTATGCGCACTTTTATTGGTGCCGCATCGACATTGATTGTCTGCTTTACCGCAAGTTCCGCTCCGATTCCCTTGATGTCGGTTTATCGCGAAATGCTTGCATTAAGTAACGCCGATGTTGCTAACTCCATCGTCGCGTACTTTTTGGGTTGTATTTTGACGCTTGTCTTTTTTGCGCGACTCTCCAACTACTTCGGTCGCAAACCCGTTGTCATCACGACGCTGTTGCTGGCCATGACTGCAAGCTTTACCTTTGTCGTGATGGATAACGTCTGGGCGTTTAATCTCGGTCGATTCTTGCAGGGCCTGTCTTGCGGATTGGCATCAAGCGCAGCCATGGCTTGGGTCGTCGATACAGCTCCCCCCGAAAAGCGCTGGTTGGGCACTGCTCTTACCGCAGCCGGCCCCAACGTCGGTCTGTGCTTAGGCACGCTTTTAACCGGTGTTTGCATTGAATATAACCTCTTTGATCCGGCCTCCCTTTTCATGCTCTTTATGGGACTGATTGCCTGCGTTTTGGTCTTGGTCTCTACGGGCACCGAGTCTGTGCAATTTGGGATGGAGCCTTTAATTGCAACGTTAATTCCTAAAATTGCCGTGCCTCGTCGCCTCTGGCGCCTCTTTGTGATTGCAAGCGCGGCTTACATCGGCACATGGGGGATGGGAAGTTTCTTCCAAGGCTTTATTGCCATTATTTCCGCAGAAACCTTTGGTATTCAAAGCACATTGATTGCCGCCCTTTGCTACCTTATTTTGATGGTACCCAATGCGGCTACGGGCTTGGTGATCGGTCGCTTTTATGCGGTTAATGCATTGCGTTTGGTCATTACCACGTTTGCCATAGCAGGCAGCCTTACCTTCGTTGCTTATGGCTATCATATGCCGGTACTTTTCTTAATTACGGTCGCTATTTGCGGTGGTAGCAACGGCGGCAGTTGTACGAGTGCTCTTAAACTTTTACTACAAGATACAACACTAAAAGAACGTGCTGGGGTTATCTCTGGCATTTACCTTTTAGCCTATGTCGGTGCCGGTATCCCCAATGCTGTTGTCGGCATGATGCCGGCCGACACACCTGTTATTGCCATGGCTCCCGGTTACATCGGTTGGATGACGGGTGCTTGGTTAATCGTGATGACGGGCTTATGGTTAATGGGAAGAAATCCCAACGAGGCTGAAAAACTTCGTTTCGAAAGATAGTCATTTACAAGAGGCGCAATGCAAAATGCGCCTCTTTTTCTTTAGCCTTTTCAGTTAAAATTTCCGCATCCTTATGTGGAGTTTATTCAATGCGCATTCTCAATATTGGGTCTATTAACATTGACTACGTCTACCAAACACCTCACTTTGTGTCGGGCGGTGAAACGCTAGAGGCCACGCATCGTTCGGTCTTTATGGGTGGCAAAGGCTTAAATCAAACGGTCGCTATCGCCAGAAGCGGTCTTGACGTATCTCACGCCGGCGTTTTAGGCGCAGACGGTCAATTTCTCTATGACTTTTTAAAGACGTCCAAGGTCAACATTGATCATGTTCGCATTGATCCTTCCTCCGCAAGCGGTCACACCTTCATTCAAGTGACACCCGATGCGGAAAACGCCATTCTCTACTTTCCGGGCACGAATCACCAAGTCACCCAGAATTTGATTTGTGAAGCGCTAGAGAGTTTGTCTGCAAACGACCTTGTTCTTTTTCAAAACGAAGTCAACGACATTGATCGGATTTTGATAGAAGCGAAAAAGCGCAACCTTCTCACCATTTTCAATCCTGCGCCTTTTGATGCCAACGTTTGCAACTACCCCTTGGAATGCGTTGATGTTCTCATTCTTAATCGAACGGAAGCGCAAGGTATGTTGGGACAAAACCTCTTGGACACACAAAGCGCTCTTAAAGCTTTACAAGAGAAGCTACCCAACGCCGTCATCATTTTGACTTTGGGTGCCAAGGGTATTGTTTATGCCTTGCCTCATGAAGCACCGCGCACCATTGATAGTTATTGCGTGAAAGCGGTTGACACAACGGGAGCGGGCGACACCTTTGTGGGTTATGCTATGCATGCCATTTGCTCTTGGTTTGAAGCGCACGATGCTCAAACTTTCCATGCGCTCTTGGACACGGCTGTATTGGCTGCAGCCATTAGCGTTACACGCGCCGGTGCCGAAGCATCGATTCCGACGATGGAAGAAGTCCAACAATTTCGAAAATCTTTAACCTAAAAGGTTTCATCATGACGAAGAAAAGAATCATCATTGACTGCGATCCTGGTTACGATGACGCCGTGGCCCTTTTGTTAGCAGCCGGTAATCCCGATATCGAGGTTTTGGCCATTACAACCGTTGCCGGCAATCAAACGATTGAAAAAGTAACGAAGAATGCCTTGCGCATCGCTAAGCTCTGCGGCATGGAAAATGTTCCTGTTGCCATGGGCGCCTCTCGCCCTTTGTTGCGTGATCAAGTCGTCGTGGCCGCCAACATTCATGGTGAATCCGGTCTTGACGGTACGACGTTACCGGAGACCGACTTTAAAGTTGATCCCCGTCACGCTGCTCAAATGATTATCGACATCGTTATGAGTGAACCTGAGAAAACGGTGACACTTGTGCCTATTGGCCCATTGACCAATATTGCCCTGGCTGCACGCATGGAACCACGCATTGTAGAGCGCGTTAAAGAAGTCGTTTTAATGGGAGGCGGTTACCACATCGGCAACATCCGCCCGATGGCTGAATTTAATATTGAAAACGACCCCGAAGCCGCTCACATCGTTTTCGAAGAAAAATGGAAAATCGTCATGGTGGGATTGGATCTCACCTATCAAGCCTTGACAACTGACGAAGTTAAAGCTCATATTGCAGAAATGAAAACACCGGTTGGTCAATTCTTAACGGATGTACTCACGCAATTTTCCATGACGTACAAAAAGAGCAAAGGCTTTGATGAACCACCCGTGCATGACCCTTGCGCCGTGGCCTACGTCATTGACCCCGATTGCATCGAGGTTCGTCAAGCCCCCGTGCATGTTGAATACCGAGGCATGTACACCAACGGTATGACGGTAACGGATCTTCGTAAAAAAGCCCCTGAAGATTGCCACACGTTTGTTGCTACCAAACTTGATCACAAGCGTTTTTGGCAGTTGATTGAGGATGCCGTTAAAAATTTGGGAAACAAATAAGGAAAGGACACTCACATGTGGGACACGTTTGATCCCCCTATTCCGCACGTTGAGCGTTTGGAAAAGGGACTTTTGGGCAGAGAGGCAAAGCTCTTGATTGCTATGGCAGAGTACTACTGCCAAAAGACCCATAAAACGAATGCGTTATGTGACGATTGCCGTCAGCATCTTCGTTACTCTTTGGCGCGCCTTGCCTGTTGCCCTTATGGGGAAGAGAAACCAACGTGCGCAAAATGCGTTGTTCGCTGCCACAAAAGTGATGAAAAAGCCCACATTAAAGCCGTCATGAAAACCTCTGGCGCACCGATGCTTCTTTATCACCCGATTCTGACTTCGGAACATTTGTTGCGAGCTTTGAAAAAAAAACCTCCTCACCCTCGGGAATTACGTAAAAAGGCCAAAAACGAATAATCTGTTACATCCTTTACGGATTACCAAATGTTTCCGATGTTCTTCCGTGACACAATGATAGGTAAGACACAGGAAAGGAAGTAAAAATATGATTGGCAAAAAATTAAACACAAAGCTTGAATCATTAAAGACACAGGTCAAAACTCAGAAAAACCGCATCAGTGAAGAGTTCTCAGAACTCTCTGATGAAATTAAGGGTAAGCGCATGGAGCTCTCTGAGGAGTTGTCGGAAAAGAAGCAACAACTTAAAGAGGAACTCAAAAGCAATCAACTTAAAATGATTGCTTGCTTTCGTCGCAAGCAAAAAGCGCTTGCCATTGAGTGGGACGACGTTCAAGAGAAGTCTCGTGAAAAGTGGGATGACTTCATCGATAAATACGAAATCGATGAGTTGGAACGCATGATCGATCGCTTCAAAATTGATAGCGAATCGTTTGAACGTTTGCCCGAAGACGCTGTTATCCGTGAATTGCCTCCCCGTGCTCACTTCTCGATGACGTTGGATAACGCTTTTATGAAGCGCCGCTCCACACGAGACTTTTCCGGTGAAACGATTCCGGAAGAAGAGGTTGCTGCCATTTTATGGGCCTGTGACGGTATTAATCGTCCGAGTTTAAAGCGCACCACACCTTCGACTTTTAACTGGCAAGAAGTCGATATCTACGTGGTTCAGGCCAATGGTATTTGGAAATATTTGCCCAAACGCAATGTTCTTCTTTTCATTGAAGGCAATGATCAGCGAGAACACTTCGGTGAAATCAAGCCTTGGATGAAGCTGGCAAGTCAACACTTAGTCTTTGTTTCAGACAAGCGCAAGATGGAAACCTTTACCACCAAAATTATTGAAAAGACGTTTGACGTGGATGTCTCACAAGATGAAATCAGCGTTGTGGCTCGAGCCATTGACGTAGGCGCTAAGGTACAAGCGGCCTACATGGCAGCTGCCGCTTTGGGGCGCGGTTGTACTTGCCGATTGCTTGCCAACCACGCAAAGCCTCGTCAATTGTTAAAACTCACGGAAGATGAAGAAATCTTGGCGATTTGCTCGATTGGTGATGTCTCGGAATCGCTTTTTGATCACACCTTTTGATTAAAAAATAAACATTTTTCAAATAGTTAGAGTGTTAATACCAATGTTCGAAAGATAAGTTTCGGACTAGGCTGAAAGTATCCTGTTTAACTCCTTAAAGAGGTGCCTTCATGAGTCCGAAACGTCTTTTGTTAGCCACTTGCTTGGGCGCTGCCTTAGCAAGTTTTTCTTTATCTTCTCAAGCCTGCTTTACGATCATCGTCGGTAAAGATGCATCAAGCACCGGCGAAATCTTAGTTGGTCACAACGAAGACAATGACCGTCGCATCATTACAAGTCAATATTGGGTGCCGGCCGCCAAACACAAAAAAGGCGAAACCTTGTACTACGAACCCGGTACCGCCAAGATTCCTCAAGTTGCTCAAACATTAGGTTACTGGTGGAGCCAAACATTAGCGCCTGATGGCTACAGTTTCTCAGATGGTTTCATCAATGAAAAAGGCGTTTTAGTTGTATCTAATAACTGTGGCGATACATACGAAAAGGATGAAAAGGTTAAAAACGGTGGCGTAGGTTACGGTATCCGCCGCATTGTGGCAGAACGTGCTCACACCGCTCGAGAAGCCGTTCAAATTGCCATTGACTTGGTCA
>CABSHY010000018.1 GCA_902477615.1 uncultured Sutterella sp. | reverse complement strand
CAAACGCATAGAACTGAAAACTTCGGGGCTTTTTCGTAACTAGACGTTCTGATTAGGGTATTTTTTGAGCCTGTGATATAAAATTTCCGATTAGGTTTTAAAAATACGTATTCAATTATTCTAGAGAACACGCATGATTTTTCGACGTGCACTCATATCTGAAATCGCTAACACTGCAGGTGCTGTGTTTACGGTGATCTTCTCAATCGTTTTAACGATTGGGTTGGTTCGTATTCTCGGTATGGCAGCAGGTGGTCGTATCGACAGTGGTACCGTTGTTGAGATGGTGGTTTATCAGGCTTTAACCAACCTCGCCCCTTTACTTTCTGTTTCTTTGTTCATTGCTGTTTTGATGACCTTGACTCGCAGTTGGTTGGAAAGCGAGATGGTGGTTTGGTTTTCTTCCGGTGGCATCAGTCTTTTGTCTTGGGTTCGCCCGGTCTTGCGCTTTAGCGCTCCCATCATTTTATTGATTGCCGCTTTATCGCTTGTGATCTCACCTTGGGCTGAAGGTCAAAGTGATATGAATCGTGCGGTCTACTCTCAACGTGATGACGTGGATCGTTTAACGCCGGGGCGCTTTGTTGAGCTTGCCGGTGGCAAACAGATCTTCTTTATCGAAGATGTCGCTGAAGACGGTTTGTCTGTAAAAAATGTGTTCTTGACGCAGACCAATAAAGATAAAGAAATGGTGGTCGTGGCTCAGTCGGGTCACGTTGAAGTCAATGCTTCGGGCGATCGCTACGTTTATCTTGAAAACGGTCGTCGCTATGAAGGGGCCGCAGGCTCTGCCGAATACCGTATTACGGATTTTGATACCTATGCCGTGCGCTTGGACGTGAAACCCGATCAGTCTATCCAAATACGAAGTGTTGATGTTGCGCCTTTGCCGCTTCTTTTGGCTCGCTATGACAATAAGGAGGTTCAGGCAGAGCTTTTGTGGCGTATTTCATGGACTCTGGCAGCGATTAATTTGATTTTGATTGCCATTCCCTTGTCCTTCACGAATCCTCGTGCCGGACGCAGTTTAAACATGATTGTGGCGCTCTTAATCTTTGTACTTTATTTAAATGGCATCAGCTTGGCGCGTACTTTGGTTGAACAAGATACGATGTCGTTGCCGTCAGCCTTGATTGTTCTCAATGGGGCGTTCTTTGCCTTTGCGTGTTTGCTCTTTGCACGTCGAACCGTTATGCAAAGATGGATTCCTCAATGGGCACATCCGAGTTATTGGCGGAGAAAGTAATCATGAAAGTGAAAGTTATTACTCGCCATTTAACAAAAGAAATTCTTCAGGCAACGGGCTTTGTGCTTCTTGCCTTGGTGGCCCTTTTTGCCTTCTTTGACTTAGTGGGGCAATTAGGACGCATCGGTAGCCGTGGCTATACCTTATTGGACGCATTTATCATCACAGGTTTAAGTTTGCCTATGCGCATCTATGAAGTGATGCCGATTGCCGCTCTTTTGGGCGCAGTCTTTGTGATGAGTCAATGGGCTGCACGCTCTGAATTTACGATTTTGCGAGTGGCGGGCTTAAGTCCTGTTCGGTTAGCTGGCATTTTGATGGTTCCGGGCCTCATTTTGATGATTCTGACGTACGGCTTTGGTGAATTCATTGCACCGTCATCAGACGTTTACGCACGAGAATACCGTGCCTTTGCTGAAAACCGTACGATGGGCATTCGTGGTTCTCATACGGGGGCTTGGGTGCGTGAAGTCACGCAATCGCCCACGGGTGAGCGCAGTGTGCGTTACATCAATATTAAGAAGATGACGCCTAATCAAGAAGCAACAACGTGGCGAGTTTATGACTTTAACAGTAAGCAAAACCTTACCCGCATTGTTGAAGCTCAAACGGGCAATTGGGTTCACAATCAAGGCTGGCTTTTAAAGCAAGCCATCAACACGGATTTACCTCAACTCAATGACTTGTCGGTCACACCCATTCATGAACGTGTGATTGTCTCGCCTCCTGTGAGCATGATGTTAAAAACGAGCATTGACCCGAGTATCTTTAGCGTGATGATGCTCAAGCCTGAAAACATGTCCATGCGAGCGTTGGCAAGTTACGTCACGCACTTACAGCAAACGCAACAGCAATCCGGTCGCTATGAGATTTCGCTTTGGAATAAAGCCTTTTATCCGGTAGCCATTTTGGTGATGATTGCGTTGGCGATGCCCTTTGCTTACATGAACACTCGATCGGGTGGTGTGAGTATTAAGATTTTCGCCGGTGTTATGATCGGTTTGGCTTTCTACACGGTCAATAATCTCTTCTCCTATATTGGGATGCTCAACACTTGGCCACCGTTACTTGTGGCGTTGGTGCCCACGGTGATCATGTTGATATTGGCCATGATCGGTATGTGGATGGTTGAAAGGCGTTAAACCAATACGCACAAAATTTAAGAGGATGGTTTCGATTGAAATCATCCTCTTGCCGTTTCTAGGGCTTGAAAATCAGGGTCTTTTTAAACCACACTTTGAGTGGCTTATTGTCGGGCGTTTTAATGGGCCTAAAGACAATCGAATGAATGGACGTTAAAGCCGCTTCTTCAAATCCTAAGTTGGGAAGGTCTTTGGTCAGAATTTCAGAACTTTCCACTTTGCCGTCAACGCCTATGAGAAAACGCACCGTGACTTTCACGGTTTTTGAGTAACCGATGGATCGGGCTCGAGTGGGGTATTTGGCAGGACGCTCATAAAGAATCTGATAGTCCAAGCCTTTGGAACTCATGGCGGTAAAAGAGCCATCACCGTTTGAGAGGTAATTGCCTTGACCCGTACCCGCTCCGGTCCCTGTGCCTTGCCCTGAAATCACTTTACCCTCTTCACGACTGGGAGTGCCGACGGAACCTGCATAGCCCCCGGTGCCACCAGCGCTCTTTTTAGCTTTTTGTTTTGTTTCTTCAAGAGCTTTTTTATCGGGTTTGACGCTCGAGGTTGCCTTCTCTTTTTGTGTTGCTTTTGCGGATTTAACGGGAGGCTTTTGAGAGGCTTTCTTTGTCGATGATAAAAGACTCACACTGTCAGGCGAATCTTGAGAAGTTTTCTCAAGGGGCGTGTCTTTGCTCTCTGAAGCCTTTGATGCAGAGTCTGTTTGAACGTCTGTGGATTCATCTTTAGAGTCCGAGGTGACGGAGGGGCCTCGGCGACGATTGTCACCATTGGTCCCTCCGTCACCCGGTAGGGAGACTTTACGTTCTTGACTTTGACCGCCCGTGTCGCCACCGCCATTACCAACAAGATCGATACTGATGAGTCCGTCACCGCCGACGCTAGGGGACTGAGTGGTAAAGCCCACAACGCCCAGAATCACCGCAAGGTGAATCGCAATGGAGACGCCGTAGGCTGAAATCCAGTGGGGTTGAACTTCTTTGTCCATTACTGACTCTCGGTGGCAATGGAAATGCGGTCAATGCCCGCATGACGAATGGCATCCATCACGGTCACAACGTCGCCATAGGACGAATCCACGTCGCCTCGTAAAACAACGGTGATTTTTTCAGACTTCTCTTTGGCGCTGATTAAACTACTTTGAAGATCGGGTAAGGAAATTTTTTCACGCTCAAAGTAAATGACGCCGTTCTTGTCAACCGAGACGGGAACCGTCTTTGTCGTATCCACTTTGGCAACCGTTGCAGCAGGCAACTGCAAAGCGATGGTTTTTTGAGAGACCATCGTGAGCATCGAGAGCATGAAAAACACCAAGAGAAAGAAAATGATGTCAATCATGGGGACAATCATGATGGAGGGCTTTTCTTCGATGTGCAAAGAGCGCAAACGCATGAATTAGCTCCCTTTGCAAGAAGCTAAGAAATGGTTCACACCGGTTTCAATGTCGGTAATCAGTTGATTGGCAATTTGACTTAACCAAACATGCACCATGAGTGCCAAGATGGCCACAAATAAACCAAAGGCTGTGGCAATGAGGGCTTCAGCTACGCCACCGGTGATGGCAAAAGGTTGGCCTTCAGCGATGGATAACACATCAAAGGCATTGATCATGCCGGTGACGGTGCCCAAAAGCCCCAATAGGGGCGACAAGGTCACGATGGCACTTAAGTAATTTAAATTGGCCCGAATGTTCGAGGCGGCTTGCGTTAAGCTCCCATCGAGATAGTCAGCGATGTTAATCGAAGTGTGATTTTTATCGATGACTTCGGCCAAGGCGTTACCCAAGAGACCCCCCGCCTTTTGGCAAAGGGCTTTGGCCTCGGTGATTTTGCCCGTGTGCATCAGTAACGGCAGCTTCGTTCTTAAAACCATGAGGTTACTGCGAGACTTTTTATAGAATCGGTAACGTTCCACAGCAATGGCCACGGTGATAATCGAAGCAAGAAGAATCGGCCACATGACGTAGCCACCGGCAAAAAAGAGGTTAAGAAGGGGAGTCATTACGGTAAGCCCATTAATCGTTAAAAAAGATTCGGTTAGTACGTGCCTTTAAGTCCAATAAAGAACGCGCGTGAAGCTCCGGGAATGACCGTGCTATAGGCGCTGGCGCTATTGCTTTGGTATTCCCAATACTCTTCATTGGTAATGTTGGTTACGCCTGCGTAGAGATCTAACCAACGGCGAGGACTCCAGCGCAAGGAGGCGTCCCATAAACCGTAAGAGTGAAAGACACCGCCGTCTTCTTTATCGCCTTTTTTCATGAAGTTGTTGTACGAACCAAAGCGTGCGTATTGGGTGGAAATCGAGAAATCCTCAGTGAAGTCATACGTGGCTTTGAAGGCCGCTTTGTGCTTAGGCACCTTTTGTAAGCCACTTGAGGCGTAGTCAATGGAGATGTTGTTCTCTTCTAAGAATTGACAAGCCTTGGCATTGCGGCAACGCGTTTTACCCATTGTGTAGGAATAAGACTCTTCGAGCGTTAATTTGCCAAGGTCTTGACTGAGGGCAAGGTCTGCGCCCCAACGGCGAGACTTCAATAAGTTCATGGATTGGCGAGTCAGTCCGTCATCGGTCATGAGTAAGAACCGATTCATTTGGTTATTCGTTTCCGATAACCAAGCGGTGAGACTGACAGTAGAAATGCCGATCTGATCTCTTAAGCCCAATTCGTAGAGATTGAAGATTTCGTCTTCAGCTTTCGTGGTTCTCATAACTTTGCCGCTCGAAGTGGCAATGGAGTCAGAAATTTGAATACCATCGG
Organism: uncultured Sutterella sp.; assembly: GCA_902477615.1. GTDB lineage: Bacteria > Pseudomonadota > Gammaproteobacteria > Burkholderiales > Burkholderiaceae_F > Aphodousia. The sequence continues at coordinate 6,829 of CABSHY010000018.1, read as the reverse complement.
GTACGGTGTAACCACGCTCGTAGCGCGCATAAACGCGACCGGTGTCGCGATAGTTGTAGGCGGCGGACAATTCAAAGGCGGAATTCCAACGGTTGGAGGTGTCCGATGCAGACCCCTCGGTGAGGTCGGCCTTATCAAATTGCCACTTGGTTAATTCGCGTCTTGCCCCTTGCGTGAATTCAAAGTCGTTCCACTTGACGGTGTTTAAGGCAAAAAGGGCATACGTTCCCTTGTCATAGTCGTAGTGCAAGGGCTGCACTTTGTAGGTTTTCTTCTTATAGCTCACGAGCTTATAGTTGTCGTAAGCCAAATTGGCCTTTTGGCGCGTGTAGTCAAGCCCGACTAAAAGCGAAGCGTTGTCTGCGGAATTCCAATCAAGTTTAGAGCGCACGCCGTGCCCATCGTGATCCATGCGTTTATTTTCATCGTCTACACCGATGTAAAAACCGTCGTTATAGAAAATGTCGCTCGTGAAATGCAGCGTATCGGAAATGTCGTTGACGTAACTCACATTCACGGTATCGAGCTTTCGGTCGCCTTGCAGATAATCTTTAACGGTTTTGGTGATCTTGTGGCCTTCGCTATCGAGTCCAATGGTAATCGTCTTGTCACCGGGGCGATAGTCTTCGCCCTCTTCTTTGACTTTCGATAGTTTGACGTTACCGACGTATTGAGAGTCTTCCTCAAGACGGCTTAAACGCAAAGTGATGGCTTGGTCTTTGGTGAGATTAAAGCGAAGCCCTGCGGAGTAGTAATCGGAATTGCGATACGTGTCCACAAAGTAAAGATCACGATCTAAGTGCGAGTAACCGATATCGTAGGCAAAACGGTTGTCATTAAAGGTGCCACCAATGTTGGCGTTGAGGCGATAGCCCTTGGAGTTATATTCTGCGGCAACGGAAGACTTGGGATCTGCCATGGCACGAAGGTTCGAGGTGATGTTGACAACGCCCCCTGAGGCGCCAGAGCCATACAAAACACTGCCACCGCCTGGGATGATTTCAATGCGCTCCAACTGCTCCACCGGTACCACGTCGTAGTTGGTGTGATTGGGGTGATTCACCAAAGTCGTGATCGGTGCGCCGTCTAAGAGCACTTGAAGGTTACGCGTGGCTTGGTCTGCGCCTTGTCCACGAATATCAATGTTGCCCATGCCGGTGGAATTGACGTTGACCATGGTTTGGGTGCTCAAGACATCCGAAATCGTGCGTTTGCCCTTTTGTTGGATTTCCTCTTTCGGGATCACGATGATTTCTTTGGTGTTACGCAAACGCTCAATCTCAACGTAGTCGGGACGAACGTAGCTGTCTTGAAGTTGAATATCCTCGTCAAGCAGAGAGGAGCCAGCTTGCGTTTGAGAGGCCAAAGACAATAGCGCGCAGGCGATGCTTGCCCCAAGGCGCGTCGGTTTGCTAGGGAGATTCATTTTTATTTCAGGTTTTAAACGTTAATTGAGGGGGAACGTTAGTTATCAGGGTTAATACTTATTTTTTAGTCTGAACGAGAATCATTAACCGAATCTGAAGATATGAAAGAAAATTGTAAAAGTCGATAGAGGGCGAGATTGTGTTGCGGAGGTTTTGTTTTTGTTCTCGATTTGTACTTTTTTTAGTGAATAAAGCGAATAAATACAGAGGATTGATTAGTTACTGCCGTTGAGTGATCAAGAATGTACAAAAGTGTGAATGTTCTTAAGATAAATTTAAACCTTCTATGACAAAATCCCACAATTCGTAAATTGTCGAAGTGCGTTCGTTTAGTGACAAAGAATAAAGAGAGCTAACCGAACGTGGTTTTAATTCTTAGGAGTGATCATGTCCAAATTCGGACTTTTATCCCGCACGACGTTGGCTTTGTCTGTGGCTGCTGCTTTTGCTGCTCCTGCCATGGCTCAAGTCAATACGGCCCCTGTCGTTCAATCTCAAGACGTCATGGTGACGGCTTCTCGTTCTGAAAAAGCTTTGGCTGACGTTAATATGTCGGTCTCTGTCATTACCGCTGAAGACATTAAGCGCGCAGGTTCCGTTAAGGGTGTTGCTGATTTATTGGAAACGACCGTGCCGGGTCTTCGTGTTCGCAATGACGGTTCTCAAGGTTTGGACCGTATCTCGATGCGTGGTGAAGACGCTTTCCGTACGTTGGTGATGGTTAACGGCCAACGCATCACGGAACAAAAGTCCATGTCGGGTGCTCCGATTTTGATCGATCCTTCTCAAGTTGAACGTATTGAAGTGATCCGTGGTCCTGCCTCTGTTCTTTATGGTTCTGACGCCATTGGCGGTGCCGTGAACATCATCACGAAAAAGGGCGCTGATAAGCCCGTGAGCGCAACGGTGTCTGCCGGTTATGACGGTTCTGCCGATGGTAAGAGCGGTTCTGCTAGCATCAGCGGTTCTTCTAATGGTTGGAACTGGCGCTTGGGTGTGGCAGGCAAAGATTACGACCTCTTGGATACGCCGATTGGTAAGGCTGCCCACACGCAATTTGATTCGAAGTCGGCTGACGCTTTCTTGTCTTACGATATCGATCCCAATAAGACGATCGGTTTGACGTTAAGTCACTATGACTTGGACTTCTGGACGGGTGACCAATCTGTTCCTGCCGATAACTTCTGGGTGCACGTGCCGGAATGGAAGCGTACGCGTGGTGCTGTCTTTGGTGAATTTAAGAACATCTCTGATACGTTGAGCCGTGTACGTATTGACGTTTCTCAAGAGCGTAATGAGAAGAAGATGGATAACCATGTGGCATTTTCTATGGGGGCGATGGGTGATGCTGCAATGGACAATTTCACCGATAACACAACTGACACGACGGCCTTAAGTATTCAATCTGATTGGAATCTCAGTGATAATCATTTCTTGATTTTGGGTTATGAATTCGCTTATGACAAACTCGAAGCAAATAGCAACAGTTTGATGACTAGCCCTATACTTGCTGGTATGTTTGATTTCCCGAGTCCTACTTTTAAGGTTGGTGATGATTCCTATGATGGAGATCAAACTCGACATGCACTTTTTGCGGCGATGGAAAGCACCTTTGCAGAAGATTGGGTTGCTAATTATGGTGTTCGTTATACATGGGTAAAGAATGAGATGAACATCACTTCGGGAGCTCTAGACTATGTTACTATGAGACCTGGTGTAAGTACCACAATCCCAGAAATGTTAGGAATGCCTAAGAGTGCTCCGCATCAAGATGGTTCAGATGGCAAAGCTGTTTTTAATGCAGGTTTGAGTTACAACGGCTTTGACAATCTTGTTTTACGTGCAAATTATTCTCAAGGTTATCGTGCACCTATTTTGCAAGAATTGTTTATTAATTCTTTGATGGGCGGACGAGTTACGATTGCTAACCCTGATTTGAAACCTGAAACGAGCGATAACTATGAAATTGGGGCTCGTTACCAAAATGGTGGCTTGACGGTCGATACAGCAGTTTTCTACTCTGAGGCAGATAACTACATTACCGCTGTCTCTATGGGTGGCGTTTCTATGCGTCCGATCTACAAGTACCAAAACATTGCAGAGGCGAAGACTCTTGGTTTTGAAATGCAATCTAGTATTCGTATTGGCGACTTTGAACCGTATACGACTGTAACGTTGATGAAGCGCGAATACGATAATAAAGACGTATCCACGAAGAAGACGGGTACGCCTAAGGCTGCAGCTCGCGTGGGTGTGCGTTACTTCACGACCGCTATGGATGCTGACTGGAATGCCGACTTCTACATCGTGACGCAAACGAAGAGCGAAGAATATATCTTCGAAAATAAGACCACGAGCAAGTATGCTGGTTTCACCACCTACAACTTAACGGGTGGTGTCGCTTTTGGTCCTGACAAGGCTTACCGTTTGGATGCTGGCATTTATAACATCGGTGACAAGCTCTATCGCTACAATGGCGGTAAAATGGATGGCTTTAATCGTGCCTTGTACGAGCCGGGTCGCCATGCGGCTGTGAAGTTCACGGCAACGTTCTAATCGATGTTGGTGTGCCAACCGTGAAATCAAGGACTTTTCTTGATTTCACCTAAATACTGACAAAGGGCTTGTGGCGTTTTTACGATCACAAGCCTCTTGTCATTAATAAAAGAGTGAATAAGTAAATGGAAACGATTGCTTCGAGTTATCAACTGATTGGTCCTGCGGGCGTGGCTTTGATTTTTTTAGGAATCTACGCCATCTATCGCGCCATTTGGCTTTGGCTTTACCTCAATAGCGTCTGGAACAATTTCCGTCGAGATTTTCTGGATATTGAAAAGGGTAAGAGCCAATGTTTGCGCGATCTCGATCGTGAAAATGCCAATCCCTTGATTCGCATTGTCTATGACATTGTGGTCTCTCAAGCTGCTCACAGCGATAACATCCGAGGCGAAGTCGCTTACTTGTTCCACCGCAATTTCAAGCGCGTCAATAACGGTCTTATTTGGCTTAAAGTGATTAGCGTTATCTCGCCGCTTTTGGGTCTTTTGGGTACCGTTTTCGGCATGGTGGAAGTCTTCCAATCGCTCTCCTTTACGCAAATGCCCGATGCCGATACGTTGGCCGGTGGCATCTGGCAAGCCTTGATCACCACCGTGATGGGCCTTTGCATCGCCATCCCGACCATGATGGTTTACTACGCTTTGGTGATGAAGTTTAGAGGCATGCACATTGAAGCCGTTGAACACTGCTACCGAGCCTTGAAGGTCGTTAAGAAGTTAAAGAAAGAGCATGCTCAATTGTTAAAGTCTGAAGACATGCCCGAGGGTCATGGCCATGAATAGCCCATTGGACGCAGGCGGCTCTCCCTTAGATGAAGAGCCCCAAATCGACTTAACGCCTCTCATTGACTGCTTATTTACGCTCATCATTTTCTTTGTGTTGACGATGAGTTTTTCGCGTCCTGTGTTGGAAGTCATTTTGCCCGAGAGTCAAACGGCACGAAAGCTGACCGTCAGGTGAGTGTTTTTGTGACGGCAGACGGTCAATACATGATGGATGGGAAATTGACGGACATTAAAGCCATTGAAGCGGTTTTGGTTTCAACGGAAAAAGCCGTTTTAAACATTCACATGGACGGTAAAGCTGCCTTTGACACCTTTGTTCCTTTGGTGGATTTAGCCAAGAGTAAGAATGAAGGGCGCTTTGTGATCAGCACCCAAGCCAAGCGATGAAAGAAATCCGACGTTGCCCCATCACCGGTCGTTTTCGTGCCAAGGGTCTCGGTCGAAGTGTGCTTCGATCGCCTGAGGAGCGTGATGCGTCCCGCAAATCCAAGGTCCTCACGACAGTGGCGACCGTGGTGTTGGGGTTATTTTTGTTTGTGCACGTGCCGGAGAAGATTGCGCTTTTAAATCAGCGTATCGCCATGCAACAAGTCGAGATGCCAAATAAAAAGGTGGATTTAAAGCGTGAGCCTTTGCGCATCGGACCCGATTGGGTGATGATGACAATTCCTGAGAGCTCTTGGAGTGTTGTGGTTGAAAAGCCAGAACCTCCGAAAGTCAAAGAACCGGAAAAGAAACCAGAGCCCAAACCGGAACCAAAGCCTAAGCCCAAACCCAAGGTGCAACCCGTAAAAAGCGCCGGGGGTGCAAAGGTGGCTCCACAAACGACGGGCGCTGCCAAGACCGTTACTGAAACTCAGATTGTTTTCAATGAAATCATTGAAGTGATTGAGCGCTACAAGCGCTACCCGGAAAGAGCGCGCTCTCAAGGCTTAGAAGGTCGCGTGATGTTGCAAGTGGCGATCAACGCCGATGGTTCGGTGGGTGAGATTAACCTTCAAAAGGGCGGACATCCGTTATTGCGTCGCGCCACTTTGCAAGCGGCAAAGCATCTTAAAGATGTTCGTACGCGGGCGACGTCAGCCATGACGCTCGTTGTGCCGGTTAACTACGACCTCAATTAATTTACTCAAAAAATAGCCTCCAAAACCAATGCGATTTTGGAGGCCTTTTTAAACCCAGTCAAAAACTATTTTTTAAGTTTTGCGTGCGCCTTCTTAAAGGCCGACAAAGCTTTGGCCGTGTGGGTCTTTTTCTTCATGACGTCTGCGGGCGTGCCTTGGGCCACCACCGTGCCACCTTCATAACCGCCTTCCGGGCCCATATCAATAATCCAGTCGGCTTGCGCCATCACATCCAAGTTGTGTTCAATCACAACCACGGTGTTACCGGCATCGACCAAGCGGTGCAACACGGCAATGAGTTTTTCAACGTCAGCCATGTGAAGTCCCACGGTGGGTTCATCCAAGATGTAGAGGGTCTTGGGTGCACGGTAGCCACGACGCGTTACATCGTCTCGGGCTTTGATGAGTTCGGTCACGAGCTTAATGCGTTGCGCTTCGCCGCCTGATAAAGTGGGGGAAGGTTGACCGAGGCTTAAATACCCCAATCCCACGTCTTGCATAAGTTTTAAGGCGTGAGCGACAGAACTTTGCGTCGTGAAAAATTCCACCGCATCGTCAATTTCCATCGCAAGCGTCTCACCAATGGATTGCCCCTTCCAGAGCACTTCTTGGGTTTCGGTGTTGTAGCGCATGCCACCACAGACTTCGCAAGGCACCTTTACGTCTGGTAAGAAGTTCATTTCGATGGTGCGAAGGCCTTGCCCTTCACAGTGCTCGCAACGACCGCCCTTGACGTTAAAGGAGAAGCGTGAGGCGTTATACCCCCGAGCTCGAGCTTCATTGGTCTCTGCGTAAATCTTGCGGATGGTATCCAAAAAGCCCACGTAGGTGGCAGGGCACGACCGTGGTGTCTTGCCAATCGGTGTTTGGTCGACTTCTAACACACGATCAACCCACTGGGTGCCTTCGATGCTTTCGCAAAGCTCGCCTTCGT
>CABSHY010000017.1 GCA_902477615.1 uncultured Sutterella sp. | reverse complement strand
CTCGTGGCTCTTTGACGAGTCGTTATCCGTTGCGTCGCAATAACGCTCAAGTGTCTGTGGTTAAAGCCATCAACAATAATGTTCTTAACGGCTCGATGGCAATTTACTACGCTTGGCGTGATCGCACGAATTCCTTAAAGTTTGCCCCTGTGGACGCAAAAGAAGGGCAATACCTTTTAAAGCAAACGAAACTCAAAGCTCTCACAGAGAAGTCTCCCGTTAATCCCTATTTGGCAGAGAATCGCCCCAACGTGGCGTTCTTTATCATGGAAAGCATGGGTTACAACATGTTGAGTTACGACCGTGAAGGCGAAACCGACCTGTTGGGCAATCTTCGTCCTCATTTCCAAAACGATTGGCTTTTTAAACGCTTTGTCTCCTCTGACACACATACGATTCAATCTGTTGCTCAGCTTCTTTTCTTAAGTCCTGTCTCGTTAATCAGCACGTCCAAACTGCGCAGCACACCGTTACCTGGCACGCCTTTTGAAACGTACAAAAGGGCGGGTTATCGAACGGTCTTTATTACTTCAGGCACGACGTCGTGGGAAAACATGACGAATTATCTCCCCGTTCAATACGTCGATGAAGTCTATGATCAAACGCATTTGATGGATATTTACGGTTTAACGGACACCACCGAGTGGGGTGTGCCCGATCACTATGCGTTTGACTTTGCTGCGGACTTATTGAAGTCTGAGAGCGACAAGCCCTTATTTGTTGTCGTACTCTCAACCACCAACCATCCGCCCTATCATATTCCGCAAGGCTATGAGCCTTTCCCGATGAAAGTGCCGGAGGCAATCCATCGAAATTTCGAATATCAAGACGTAGACGAACGCCTTAACACCGTCATGCTGACTTTCCAATCCAGCACTGACGCTTTGGGCCGCACGATTTCGCGTATTAAGTCCGAAGCGCCCAGAGAAACCGTTATTGGTGCAACGGCCGACCATCATATGCTCAACATGAAGCCGATTCATACCGAAGGGCATTACAAAGACAATGCTGTTCCTTTCTATGTTTGGGCTTCTGACGGGATTAAAGACCACGTCAAAACAACGTTTGATCCGTTGCGTCCGGGCTCACACAAGGACATTTTCCCGACGCTTTATGCCTTGAGTTTGTCGAACGCTCAATACACGACCGTGGGTGGCAGAAATATGCTCGCGCCCGTTGACGATCCCGCTCGTGCCTTTGGATTTAATGTGGAAGTTTGGATTGATGAGAAGGGTGCCTACCCCTTCGGTGGGCACTTGCGCCTTTATCCATGGGTCAACAACGGTGAAGACTTCTTAACGGAGTACAACTCCACAATCGAGCCCGATCAAGTTACAATCAAGAAAATCCGAGCTTACTCGGAGCTCGATTTCTGGCAATTGAACATGCGGGCTTGCGGAACAACAGATAACCCTAAAGACAACGACGCTTGCCAACGATAACGACAAATAGGACCGAATCTTATGCTAAAGAAAGCGTTAAAACTCTTTCTCTATCTTGTGTTGGGTGTGTTACTCATTATTGCTGCGATTGGCATTCATCGTGCATGGGATCGCTACAACCCCATTGACTATTGGTTGGTCAAATACGGCTACAACGAATTTATTCCTCCCCGCTCCATTCCGGACGCTCACAAGATTGCAGCTCCGGAGATGATTGCTCACGGTGGTGGCGAAATTGATGGCATCCAATACACGAACTCTCGAGAAGCGCTTCTTCAAAGCATTGCAAGAGGGTATAAGTTCATTGAAATCGACTTTAAGGAAACGATTTAAGGTGAACTCTTTGGAGCCCACTCCTCTCGTGAATTCCGAGAATTTACCGAGTTGGCTGATATCGGCCACATTCCGCCCACCAACGAGCAAGTCCGCAACGCAAGAATTCATGGAAAGTACACTCCTATCTTCTTGCGTGAAATCTATGAGATTTTGAAGCATCACCCGGATGTTTACTTGGTAACGGATAAAACGAGAGCTTATAAGGCCATGCTTGAGCAGTTCCCGTTACCCCAACAATTAATCGTTGAAACGTACAAAGTCGGTCAATATTATCGAGCACTGAAAGCCGGTATTTGGTATCCGACCTTCCCCGGTCGCACTCAAGACTTGCGTGACCACAAAGCAACGCTTTCTGTGATGGGGCAGGGCTATTGGAATAGCGACCCGGAAATTCGAAAGTGGGCAACAGAATCGGGTCACACCGCCATGGTTTTAACCAATAACGATTGTGACAATATTGATTTACCCAAAGGCACACTTTTGTACACTGATCGTTGTTTACCCAAGCGCTAATTCATTGATATTTATGGAAAAACCGCTCAATCTTGCGATTAGAGCGGTTTTTTAATCTTGGTGGAGATGAGGAGGGTCGAACTCCCGACCTCTGCATTGCGAACGCAGCGCTCTGCCAACTGAGCTACATCCCCGACGGCTGAAAATTTTGCCACACCGTCAATTAAATTGCAAAGCAAAAACTAGCGTTTAAGCCTTAGCGAGCTTAGCAACTTCCGATTCACGAATTACGTATAACTTGTCGTTTTCTCGGACTTTTTCAGCAATCTTAAAGGTGATATCCATCCCCTTTTTAATCTCTGTCACGGGCTTTTCATCACAGATAATTTCTTCAGGCGTGATAAAAATCGCGCCTGTCGTGGGTCCTGTGATCAGCAACTTGTCCCCTAATTTGAAGTCTTGGGCTTGCACCAAAAATTCCGCCACGCCGATCTTGGAGAAATACTTCAAGCACTTACCGGCATAAAATTTCGTCTCCGTTGCCAAAGAGCCATAGCGCTTGGTGAGTTCTCCCACGGGTTGACCCAGATAGTAGCCGTCCCAAAAACCGCGGTTAAAGACCGTTGCCAAGCGATCATCCCACTTCGTTTGACTGGTTTCGTCCCAACGATTTTCTAAGATTTCATCCAATGCTTCACCGTAGCACTGTGTAACGACTCGAACGTATTCCGGGCCACGGGCACGCCCTTCGATCTTGAAAACCTTCACACCGGCCTCGACCATTCGATCCATGAAGCTGATCGTTTTCAAGTCCTTCGGACTCATGATGTATTCGTTGTCGATCTCAAATTCGATATCGCGTTCTTTGTCTTTGGCAATGTAAGTGCGGCGGCAGTTTTGCATGCAATTACCGCGATTGGCGCTAAAACCACGCGTGGACAAACTCAAATAGCACTTACCGCTCACGGCCATGCAAAGGGCGCCGTGGCAGAACATTTCAATGCGAACGAGTTTGCCCGAAGGCCCCTTAATTTGTTCCTTTTCAATTGCCTGAGCAATGGCATTAACTTGGTCAAGGTTGAGTTCTCTGGCCAATACCACTACATCGGCAAAGCGCGCAAAAAAGCGCAAGCTTTCAATATTGGAGATATTTAATTGCGTGGACAAATGAACCGGTTGACCGATGTCATAGCAGTAACTCATCACGGCCACGTCGCTTGCGATGATTGCATCAATGCCTGCTTCTTTAGCCGCATCAATAATTTCACGCATAAGCGCACGGTCTTCGTCATAAATAATGGTGTTGACCGTTAAATAGGTTTTAACCTTGTGTTCGTGACAAACTTCGGCGATTTCTTTTAAATCGTTAATCGTGAATGCCTTTGCCGAATGCGCACGCATATTGAGGTTTTCAATCCCAAAGTAAATGGAATCGGCACCGGCTTGAATAGCGGCATATAACGCTTCACGAGACCCCACCGGGGCCATAATTTCAAAATCTTTACGGTTCATTTTTCGTTAGAAAACAGGAGGAACTTTTTCAAAGTCTAAGACCATGTCATACCACTTGGCGCCACCGTGAACAGAGCCGGAGACGCCTTGGCACTCGTAGCCAAACTGTTCATAAAAGTCGATCAAACCTTCTTTGCAGGTCAAAATCAAACCTTTACGGCCTTCGCTACGAGCTTTTTCAATAAATTCCATCATCAATAAAGCAGCAAACCCTTGGCAACGTTCACTCGGAATCACCGCTAAGCCAAAAACACTTTGCCATGCGCCATTGGGATTATGAAGCTTTGCGTCTTCATAGAGATCATCCGTGATGGTCATCTGATCGGTGATCATGCCATCAATCAAACCCACTGGTTTTTGATCTTTTTCCAAAATTAAAAAGCAATCGGCAAAAACAGCCAAGCGTTTTTGGAAGTTCTCCAAACTGCAAGCTTCCGCTTCCGGGAAAGAGGCGGATTCAATGTCATAGAGCGCTTGAGCATCATCAACGGTAGCAACACGAACGGAAATCATCTCTGTTCCTTAAAAATAAGAAAAGCGCAGATCGGAAAATTCAGGCCGACTGCGCTTTGATCATGAAGAGCGAATTACTTCTTCCAGTGACCGTGAACCAAAACAACACGATAACCGTCAGCGTCTTCGTAAGCAACGCTTGGCCACTTGCCGTTAACGTAAGCAGACGGGGGCGTGACTTGCGGAACACCGGCATCAAACATGTTGGCTAACAACATCGTCCAAAGTTCATCGCTTTCGATGCAAAAGACGCGATAGTATTCGCTCGAAGGGGCACGAGGAGCATCTTCAGCACCACGCACTTGAGCAAATTCAAATTGATACGGCCAATGCTTATGGCCCAAAAGCACGGTATCCATACCGTTCACATTTTCACTGCGATCGAGCACTTCAAAGCCTAAACCGTCACGATAAAACGGCAACAACAATTCGATATCTCTGGTTTGACGAGATAAACGTAATTTAGGGTAATCAGTCATCTGAATTCACTCCTTAAAATTCTTTCAACAGTCATTTGATCAATTATAAGGATTTTGTCTTTACTCCGTCACAAAAAACGAGAAAATTCAACACAATTTCATCTTCGTTTTGCTATGAAAATCCCTTTGAAAACATTAAAATAAGTAGATTGTCAATAACAATTAAATTGAAGACTGCGCCATGGAATTTTCTTTAAGTACTCAATCCATTGAAAAACTCAAAGCCAACACCCTTTTGGTCGGTGTTTTTGCCGATCACCTTTTAACTGAAATGGCTCATCAAATCGATGAAGCCAACGAGGGTGTTTTAGCTGACATCATCAAGCACAAAGAGTTCACGGCAAAAGTCGGTGAAACGCTTTCCTTGCGCAATCTTAAAAACGTTAAAGCTCGCGAAGTTCTTTTTGTCGGTTTAGGTGAATCGAGTGACTACGATGAAGACGCTTTTATTAAAGCCTTCACGCAAGCAATCAAGAGCGTTCGCGGTGAAACGATTGCCGTTGATGTTGCCGGTTGGGGTTGCCAAGAACGCAGTTTTTCCTGGACCTTGATGCACATGGCCATCTGTGCAACGACGTTGCAAGAACCTTTACGTGAAGCCGATATCAACGAAAAAGATAAGCGAAAAGTCGTTTTTATCCTCAATGAAAAGGGTGAAGACTTTGCTGAAGCCTTGCATTTAGGTGAAACGATTGGGCACGCCATGAATGAGGCCAAGTGGTTAGGAAACTTGCCGCCCAATACGTGCACCCCTGCTTTCTTAGCTGAGATCGCCAAATCCTACAAATCGAATAAAAACGTGACGGTGAAGGTTCACAATCGCAAAGCCATTGAAAAAATCGGAATGACGAGTTTCTTGTCTGTCTCTCAAGGCTCTGTCGTCGAACCCCACTTTATCGAAGTGCACTACATGGGAGGCCAAAAAGATGAAGCTCCGGTGTGCTTAGTGGGTAAGGGTATCACGTTGGATGCCGGCGGCCTTTGCTTAAAACCTGGCTCCAGCATGCATGAGATGAAGTACGACATGTGTGGCGCTGCCGCCGTCTTAGCAAGCGTTCATGCAGCCGCGCTCATGAAGTTACCGATTAACGTGATCGCTTTGGTGCCAGCTTGCGAAAACCTGCCTGACGCCAACGCTATTAAGCCCTCAGACGTCATCAAGACGCTCTCGGGCCTCACCGTTGAAGTGCTTAACACCGATGCCGAAGGTCGCTTGATTTTGGCCGACGCCCTTACTTACGCTAAGCGCTATGAACCGCAAAGCATTGTTGACGTGGCGACCTTAACGGGTGCGTGCGTTGTGAGCTTAGGTGACGTCTATAACGGCCTTTTTGTCAACGACCCGATTTTGTGCGATTCGCTCGAATTGGCCGCTGACGTTTCCATGGATGTTGTTTGGGCACTCCCCTTTAACGGTAAGTACAAGAGCATGATTAAGAGCAATGTCGCCGACATTGCCAATATTGGCCCGCGCGGTAAAGCCGGCGCACCGATTGCCGCCACCTTCTTAGCCAAATTCATTGATGACGAAATGCCATGGGCACACTTGGATGTTGCAGGCACTGCCAACACGGGTGGCACAATGGGCAAAAGCACGGCACGCCCCGTTCCTCTGTTGGTAACGTGGTTACATCAACTCGCTCACACCCGCACCGAGTAAATTGCCATGGCACAACGCATCGATTTTCACTTTAACGTCCCCAATCGCTCCAGCTACGCCTGTCGATTGATCCGCAAGGCGCGTTCCATGAACATGACCATAGCCGTGTGGGCTAAAGACGCCAATAAACTTGAATTTTTTAGCCGTCAACTTTGGAGCTTTGACCCGACGGGTTTTTATCCGCACGTGCATGCAACGGATCCGCTCGCCGCAGAAACGCCCATTGTTTACGCCAACGACGAGGAACTCTTACCTGCTCGTGACGTTTTAGTGTTGCTCGATGATCAATTACCCAACAATTATCGTTCGCTTTTTGAGCGTTACGGTCGAGTTTTTGACATTGTTCCTCCCAACGAAAATGAAAAAGTCGCTGCTCGAGAACGTTTTAAGTTTTATCGCAGTCAAGGGCTTAACCCCATCGCTCATGATCAAGGAGCACAGGAATAATGGATAACTTATTGAGAAAAGAACCCACCATCGCCCCTCGTGATGACATTCCCGTGCTCAAAGATCGAGTGAAGGTCTCTTGGGAGCAATTAAGTCGCGTCATTGAACGCGTCCCGGTGGTGCAAAGTGCGCCTGTCACACCTGCCGCCCCGCAAGTTGATAAGGAGCAATTGATTGCTGAAATTACGCAACGCATTGCACCGGCCATTTGCCAACAAGTGAGCGCACAACTTGATGATGTTCTTTCCATGGCGTTAAATAATTCTTATCAATGCATGAGAAATGACTTGAACAATCAACTCAACGCATTGATTCTTGAATCGGTGCGCACGGAAACCCAAAAAATTATCCGAGAACAAAATCTCGGTTAAAATGAACTGTTTCACTTATTTAAAAAGAAAAGTACGAAATGATGACTGAAGAACTTTCCAAGAGCTTTGAACCGGCGGAAATCGAAAAACGCTGGTATCCCATTTGGGAACAACGTGGCTACTTTAAGGCCAAACTCGATCCGTCTAAGCCCAGCTTTGCCGTGCAATTGCCCCCGCCCAACATTACGGGGATTTTGCACATGGGTCACGCCTTTAACCAAACGGTGATGGATACGCTCGTGCGTTTCCACCGTATGAAGGGCTACAACACGACTTGGGTTCCGGGTACGGACCATGCCGGTATCGCCACGCAAATCGTGGTTGAACGCCAATTGGAAAAACAAGGTCTCTCCCGTCGTGACATGAACCGCGAAGACTTCATCGCCAAGATTTGGGAATGGCAAAAGTTCTCCGGTGGCACGATTTTGCAACAAATGCGTCGTATGGGCGACTCTGTTGACTGGGATCGCCTCTACTTCACGATGGACGACAACCTCTCTAAGGTCGTTGTGGAAACGTTCGTTCGTTTATATAACGACGGTTTGATCTACCGCGGCAAGCGTTTGGTGAACTGGGACTCCAAATTGCAAAGCGCAGTGAGCGACTTGGAAGTTGAAAGCGTTGAAGAAGACGGTCATCTTTGGGAAATTCGTTATCCGGCCGCTGACGGCAGTGAAGGCGTGGTGGTTGCTACCACTCGTCCTGAAACGCTTTTCGGTGACCAAGCCGTAGCCGTTCACCCCGAAGATGAACGCTACAAGCACTTGGTGGGCAAGATGCTCAAGCTTCCGTTGTGCGATCGTGAAATCCCGGTGATTGCTGACGAATACGTGGATCGCGAGTTTGGTTCCGGTTGCGTGAAAATTACGCCTGCTCATGACTTCAATGACTTTGCCGTTGGCCAACGTCACAATTTGGAACCGATGAGCGTCTTAACGAAGACAGCCAAAATGAATGAAAACGTGCCGGCTAAGTACCAAGGCATGGATCGCTACGAATGCCGTAAGGCTTGTGTGGCTGACTTGGAAGCCTGCGGTCTTTTGGTGGCTGTTAAGAAGCACAAGCACATGGTGCCGCGTGTGACGCGTACCAATGAAGTGGTTGAACCGATGTTGAGCGAACAATGGTACATGGCCATGACCAAGCCCGCTCCCGAAACGGCTCAATTCCCCGGTAAGTCCATTGGTGAAATCGGTCTTGAAGCTGTTGAATCCGGTGAAGTGAACATTCAACCGAAGGAATGGCGTGGTGTTTACCGTCAATGGTTGGAAAACTTACAAGACTGGTGCTTGTCTCGCCAACTTTGGTGGGGTCACCAAATCCCGGCTTGGTACGACGAAGCCGGTAACGTTTACGTTGCTCACAATGAAGAAGAAGCCCAAGCTCAAGCCGGTGCCGGTGTGAAGCTCACCCGTGACGAAGACGTCTTGGATACGTGGTTCTCTTCTGCCATGGTCCCCTTCTCCACGATGGGCTGGCCTGATGAAAAGACGATGAGCGAAAAGGGCTATGACCTCTTCTTGCCGAGCTCCATGCTTGTGACCGGTTACGACATCATCTTCTTCTGGGTGGCTCGTATGGTCATGATGACGCGCTACTTCACCGGTCGTGTTCCGTTTAAGGGTGTGTACTTGCACGGTTTGGTACGTGACGCCGAAGGCAACAAAATGTCTAAGAGTGAAGGTAACACCCTTGACCCCTTGGACATCATGGACGGGATCGATCTCGAAAGCTTGGTCGTGAAAAACACCCGTGGCTTGCGTCAACCTGAAAAGGCTCCGATCGTTGAAGCCAAGTTGCGCAAGAACTATCCCAACGGTATCGCTATGCATGGCGCTGACGCTTTGCGCTTTACGATGGCTGCTTTCGCTACGCTCGGTCGCAACATCAACTTTGATACGCGCCGTGCCGAAGGTTATCGTAACTTCTGCAACAAGCTCTGGAACGCCACGCGCTTTGTGTTGATGAACGTTCAAGGCAAGGATTGCGGCTTGGGCGAAGATAAGACGATGGAATTGAGTTTCGTTGATCAATGGATTTTGTCCGAACTCGATCGCACGATCAACGAAGTGGAAAAGGCCTTTGCCGAATGGCGCTTGGATAATGCTGCCAACGCCATCTATTCCTTCGTTTGGGACACGTACTGTGACTGGTACTTGGAATTGACCAAGGTCCAATTAAATAACGGTAACGAAGCCCAACAACGTGCAACGCGCCATACCTTGATCACGGTCTTGGAAGCGGTGTTGCGTTTGGCTCACCCGATCATTCCGTTTATCACGGAAGAATTGTGGCAAAAGGTCAGTACCGTTGCCGGTACGCGCCAAGAGGCAGAAGAAACCTCCATCATGATTCAAGATTATCCGACGGCCACGTTTGCTCAAGATACGGGCGATGCTGTTCAAAAGATGAAGCTCACGCAAGCCATGATTGACGCCATCCGTAACTTGCGCGGTGAAATGGAATTGTCTCCCTCTCAACGCGTGCCCTTGGTGGTCGAAGGCAATAGCGAAATGCTTGAAACGGTTGCTCCGTACATCAAGCACTTGGCTCGTATTGCTGAAGTTGAAATCACGGACAACATCAATAAGGCTGCCGAAGGCTCTATCGCTCCTGTGGCGATCGTTGATGACTACAAGCTCATGCTCGTGGTGGAAATTGACGTTGAAGCCGAACGCGCTCGTTTAACGAAGGAAGCCACGCGTCTTGAAGGCGAAATCAAGAAGGCCCAAGGCAAACTTGGTAACGAACGTTTCGTTTCCAAGGCCCCCGAAGCCGTGGTTGCTCAAGAACGTGAACGTTTGGAAAGCTTCACCAAGCTCTTGGAAAAGGTCAACGAACAATTGGCCAAGTTGCCCAAAGCCTAATCTTTAGGTTTCTGCTTAAAGCCCGAAGTCAAATGTCGATTTCGGGCTTTTTCTTGCCCTCCGTTTTTACCCTTATTTTTGCGAACTCTCTTGCAAAAAGTGTTACATTGAACCGTTCCATATTTTTCTTTAGGAGAGAGAAGATGACCAAAAAATTACGTCCTCGTGAACTGGGTATTGAAATCGGTGTTTTGAAAACCGGTACCCACAATGCCATTACCGACGTTGACGGTGTCCTCGTGGGTCAAACCACGTTAATTGATGATTCTGTCGGTATGCGTACGGGCGTCACGGCCATCATCCCTCACTCTGAAAATATCTTTAAAAACAAGGTGCCTTGCGGCATTTTCTTGGGCAATGCCTTTGGCAAAATGGTGGGCTACCCGCAAGTCAAAGAATTGGGTAACCTTGAAACGCCGATCGTTTTAACGAATACGTTGAATTTGGCAAGCGCCATTGATGGCCTCATTGATTACACGTTTGCGTTTGAAGATAACGATGATGTGCGCTCGATTAACTGCCTTGTGGGCGAAACCAACGACGGCACGATTAACGACATCCGTGCTCGCTTTGTCAAGCCCGAACACGTTCGCGCTGCTCTTGAAAACGCCAAGAGCGGTCCCGTGGAAGAAGGTGGCGTAGGTGCCGGCACGGGTACCAAAGCCTTTAACTTTAAGGGCGGTATCGGTACGGCCTCTCGTAAGTTGCCAGACAACATGGGCGGCTACACCATCGGCGTTCTCGTTCAGTCCAACTTCGGCGGTCTTTTAAACGTCAATGGGGTTGAAGTCGGTCGTGCCTTGGGTGGCTATCCCTATCAAAAAGAATTGGAGTGCGCAGACGGCTCCATCATGATGATTGTGGCTACCGACGCTCCGCTTGAAGCCCGTAACCTTGAACGCGTTGCCAAACGCGCTTTTATGGGTTTGGCCAAATCCGGCGGCGTTGCCTCTAACGGTTCCGGTGACTTTGTTGTTGCCTTCTCCACCAATAAAGCCATGCGTATCCCGCATAAGGCCGAAGCCTTGCAAAAGCAAGCCATGGAAGTGGTTCGCAACGATGACATGACGCCGATCTTTATGGCGACGATCGAAGCCACGGAAGAAGCCATCATTAATTCCCTTTTTGCCGGTGAAGACACCCCCACCTATAACGGTAAGGTCATTAAGGGTTTACCGATTGATCAAGTGATGGAAATGGTTAAAAAGCACAACAAGCTTGCTTAATTTTTTCCAATTACAAAAAATGCCAAATAGTTGATTTTTCAATCTATTTGGCATTTTTCTTACCACTCGTGATTATTGGCCGAACCACTTCTTGTAGAGGCGATCGTACTCACCGTTGGCCTTAACCTTTTTAAGACCGTCATTAACAATCTTCAAAAGTTTGTCATTGCCCTTCATGATGGCAATACCGGTCTTTTCGCTATTGAGTTGGCCCGGCAACACGACAAGACCCTTACCACCACGTTTGGCAACGTAGTAGTTAACCACGGGCTTATCGTGAATAACGGCTTCACAACCCTTGTTATTGAGTTCCAAGAAAGCTTCAGGACCGTTGTTGAAGAGTTTCACCTTCTTGCCACTCATCTTTTGAGCCGTGATGGCACCCGTCGTACCAATTTGAGCGCAAAGCGTCACACCCTTGACGTCATCGATCTTTGCATATTTATTCTTGTCAGCAGAACGAATCATTACGACCAAACCGTTATCGTAATAAGGTTCAGAGAAGTAGATGCGTTTCTTACGAGCTTCCGTAATCGTCATACCGGACATTGCGATATCAATCGTCCCTGCTTGAAGAGCCGGAATAAGGCCGTCAAAAGGCAAATTGTTGAGTTCGACTTCGTAGCCTTGACTCTTCATAATCGCCGTAATCAATTCCATATCAAAACCGGCAGGTTTACCGTTTTCAACAAACTCAAAGGGGGCAAAAGCCATATTGGAGCCCACTTGATAAACCTTTTGGGCGCTCGCCACTGAGGAAAAACCTACTGATGCAACAACGGCGGCCAACAATGCGGTATGTAACTTGAGCTTCATCTTGTTCTCCTTAGAAAGAGCTCTTTCAAAAGTTAATCGTTAAAACACTTTTCCTCTGAAGTCGCTTAGCACAAAAGCAGTCTCTCATTTGTTTTGGCTCTTGCGCCTCATCGGGTGCATTAGGGAGAAGTTTATGGATGTTGGAAACTTCGGCAACTTAATCAAGAAACAGAAAAAATAAGAAAAAATCGCACAAATTGTCGAGAAATCGTTGATAAATGCTGTGAGTTAGGTAATTTTGATTATTTGAAAACGAGAGGATTAGTCGCTTTCGGGCCCCTACATGAGCACTT
>CABSHY010000016.1 GCA_902477615.1 uncultured Sutterella sp. | reverse complement strand
TAAACGACCATAAGCGCATTCGGGCGGAATCCACTGACCGTGTTCAAAATCATGACTCATTAACTTCATAACGGCTCTCCTAAACTTCCAACCAAATCGTTACCGGCCCGTCATTAACGAGCCCCACTTGCATGTGAGCGCCAAATTCCCCCGTTTCAACCTTCAAGGGCGACTGACGAACAGCACTCACAAAATGTTCATACAAGCGCTCTCCCACATCGGGGGCGGCTGCCGGCGTAAAACTCGGACGCAAACCACGGGAAGTGTCAGCTGCCAACGTAAACTGTGAAACCACCAAGAGTTCACCACCAACGTCAGAGATGCTCTTATTCATTTTGCCGTTTTCGTCTTCAAAAATGCGATACGCCAAAATTTTCTTAGCAAGTTTCTCGGCATTTTCTTCCGTATCTTCGCGTTGTGCGCAGACCAAAACCAAAAGCCCTTTACTGACTTCGCCAATGACCTTTCCATCCACCGTCACTCGGGCTTCGCTTACGCGTTGCAATAATCCAATCATTAAAACGTCCTTTTAGAAAAAAAGCCAAGAGGCAGCAACTTCAGGCAACCGTCTTGGCTTTTCTTTTTAGGTGCGAGAAAAATTAGCGAACCGTCACCTTAGCCCACTTACGCTTGCCTACCTGCAAAACGTAGGTGCCGGCTGCCAACTTCAAACCGCGATCATCAATGCGTTCACCATCAATACGAACAGCCTTTTGATCAATGTTACGGTTAGCTTCACTCACAGACGGGCAAAGACCGGCTTCTTTAATCAATTTGCCGATACCGATTTCACCGCCATCAGAAGCTACCGTCACTTCTTCAATGTCAGAAGGCATTTCACCACCACGGAAGCGATTGTTAAATTCGACTTCGGCGGCGTCAGCAGCTGCAACATCATGGAAGCGCGTCACGATTTCCTTAGCCAACATCACCTTGGCATCACGCGGATTGCGGCCTTCGCTGCATTCCTTCTTCAATTGCGTGAGTTCAGCGTTACTGCGAAGGCTCAACAAGTCGTACCAGTCCCACATCAAGGAGTCGGACACGGACATCACCTTACCGAACATATCGTTCGGAGCGTCCGTGATACCGATGTAGTTGTGCTTAGACTTACTCATCTTATTGACGCCATCTAAGCCCACCAACAAGGGCATCGTCAAAATGCATTGGGCTTCTTGATCGTATTGACGTTGCAATTCACGACCGACCAAAAGGTTAAAGCGTTGGTCAGAGCCACCCAATTCCAAATCGGCCTTCAAGGCAACACTATCGTAGCCTTGCATCAAGGGATAGAGAAGTTCGTGCATGGCAATCGGAGCGTTTTCTGCGTAACGCTTAGCGAAGTCATCACGCTCAAGCAAACGAGCCAAAGTGTAACGAGATGCTAAACGGATCATGTCCGTTGCCGACATCTTGTCAGACCATTCGGAGTTGTAACGAATTTCGGTCTTCTCGCGGTCCAAAATCAAACTGGCTTGATCCAAATAGGTCTTGGCGTTAATTTCAATTTGCTCACGGGACAAGGGCGGGCGCGTCACGTTACGACCGGAGGGGTCGCCGATGGCAGCCGTAAAGTCACCGATCAAGAAAATGACCGTGTGGCCCAAATCTTGCAATTGACGCAACTTGTTTAACACCACCGTGTGACCGATGTGGATGTCCGGTGCCGTAGGGTCTAAGCCCAACTTGCAGCGCAACGGCACGCCCGTGGCCATGGAGCGGGCAAGCTTTTGTTCAAAATCGCTTTCGACCAATAACGTATCAACGCCACGCTTGATCGTTGCCAACGCTTCCTTCACCTCAGGGGTCACAGGAAATTTCTTTTCAGATTCGCTCATCACAACCTCGAAAAACTTTTACAAAAAAATCAAAGCCATAAAAAAGATAAAAGCGGGCGAAATCCTATATTTAAGGTAAAATACGCCTCATCTTCTTTTACCGTAACGACTTATTGTAGTCTATCCAAGCTGTCAATGTCTGCTCCAAGTGTCTTAGCTAAGAATCTTCGCACGATTGGTTTAGGGGTTTTTGCTACCCTTCGAGCCATGGCACAGACGTGGCTGGCGGTTATTCGCAGCCCCTATCGCCGTGCAGCCTTGGGTGGCCTCTTTACGGTTTTACCTATTTCTGTCGGGATTGCCGCTTACACATTAGGCCCCGATGATGAAGAATATTTGGCACGTGCGTCTCAGCGCACCATCGAAACAACGATTCCGATGCCTGCCATTGCCGATCGTATCACGCAGGTGACGACCACCCGTGCTTTTGCTACGCACACGACCGTCATTCGTCGTAACGATACGTTGGGTTCCATTTTCTCGCGCTTAGATATCGATGACAAAGAAGCTTTACGGTTTGTTCGTCAACAACCTCAAGCCTCTGCCTTATCAAACCCCCGTGAAGGTGTCTACGTTCAGGCTAAAGTTTCTCAGGATAAAAAACTTCAATCGATGAAGATTTTCCTAGAAGCTCGCCAACGTGATCAAAAGGACAATGTTGTCTCCATCGCACAACACGGCGGAAAGTTTGTCATTAATTCCAATACCTTTGCCTACGAAACGCGTCAAACCATGGCCGGTGGCGTTGTAAAAACCACCCTTTGGGATGCGGCTACTGAAGCAGGTTTACCTGAAAACGTCACCGCTCAAATCATGCAAGCGTTTGAACGCAAATTTAAGGCCGGTTTCCAATTGGGTAACGGTGACGAATTCCGCTTGATTTACGAGCGCAAGTTCATGGATGGTGACTTTGTGCGCAATGGCAAGATTCTTGCTTTAGCACTTACCCATCAAGGCCAAACGATGGAAACCTTCTGGGCCGATGACGGCACACAAGATGGTGGTTTCTATGGTCTTGACGGCGAAACGACACAAATGGCCTTTATTCGTGTGCCGGTTGATGGCGCTCGTGTAACGTCAAGCTTTATGCCGATGCGTCGCCACCCGGTGACCGGTATTTTGCGTCCGCACTTGGGTACTGACTTCGGTGCTGCCAAGGGCAATAAGATTTACGCTGCCGCTGACGGTGAAATCACGCGTCGTCGCTTTGACCACGACGGTTACGGTCACTACTTGATCATCACGCACGACAGTGATCGCACATCGCTTTATGCTCACATGTCCAAGATTGCCGATGGCATGGTCGTTGGCAAAAAAGTGAGAAAAGGTGATGTGATTGGTTATGTCGGTTCGACAGGGTTAGCAACCGGCCCTCACTTGCACTATGAACTTCGCATGAACGATCGTCAGATTAACCCGTTAAAGGTGAAGTTCCCGGACAAAGACCGTTTAACGAACGAAGAGCTCTACGATCTCTTAGCGCAAGCTCGACCGCTCACGACGCGTTTATCGTTAATCAACCGAATTCAATCGGTTAAGCCTCAACCGAAGGCCAGCGTTGTGATCACAACAGAAAACACGCCTTCGAAGGCTCCCACCAAGGCTCAATAGCGCCATGAGTTCCAAGATTTGTATCGGCATCATGTCAGGCACAAGCCTTGATGGTGCCGATGCCGTGGCTTGCGCATTTGAAGATGACAAAATCCAATTCTTGGGTCACAGCAATCTTGCCTTTGACGCTTCTTTAAAAAAAGACCTCGAAGCCCTTTTAAAGCCCGGCGAAAATGAAATCGAACGAATGGGAGCGACAGGGATTCGATTGGCACATGTCTATGCCGAAGTCACGCAAAAGCTTTTGAAGACGCTTCAACTCACTTCAAACGATATTGATGCCATTGGTGTTCACGGCCAAACGATTCGTCATTGTCCGCAAGAGCATTTCACCGTTCAACTCAATAACCCTGCTTTGGTGGCAGAACTCACGGGAATCGACGTCATCGCGGACTTTCGCTCTCGTGATATGGCAGCAGGCGGCGAAGGCGCCCCTCTGGTACCAGCTTTTCATCAAGCGATTTTTGCAGGAGACACTCCGCGCGCCATTGTTAACATCGGTGGCATTGCCAATGTGAGCTTTTTAACTGACGAGGCCGTCACGGGTTTTGACTGTGGCCCAGGCAATACGCTTTTAGATACGTGGTGCATGCAACACAAAGGGATGCCTTTTGATCGGGATGGAGCGTGGGCTGCAACGGGTAAAATTAATCAGGCGCTTTTAGACGCTCTTTTTACCGATCCCTATTTCACCCGCCAACCGCCCAAAAGCACGGGCCGCGAGTATTTCCATTTAGAGTGGATAAGAAAACGTTATCCTGCAATTGATGGTTTAGCACCTGAAGACGTTGAACGTACGCTCGTTAAACTCACAACGATGGGCATTGGTGAAGCGATTGCTCAATCGTCACCCAATATCAAAGACCTCTTTATCTGTGGGGGCGGGGCTTTTAATCCCCTCATTCTCAGTGACCTAGAAGAAGCAGGGTTTAACGTCAAAACAACGGAAGTCTTGGGTGTGCATCCCATGCATGTGGAGTCCATGGCTTTTGCTTGGTTGGCTCACTGTTTCTTAGTAAGAAATGCCGGTAATCTTCCTGCCGTCACTCACGCAAAAGGGCCTCGTATTTTAGGGGCGCTTTATCCGGCGCACTGACATTTCGTTGCCACCTTTTTGTCTAGCCATTCTTACTTGCCTGCCACTTGCTTTTCACTTGCTTGTCACTTGCTTCTTACTTGCTTCTCACTTGCTAAATTTATGATAAAATTTAAGAAAAAGAAAACAAGAAAATGACAAGTAATTGTTTATAAAGGATTTTATATCGACCACACCTACTTGCCCTCTACTTGCTTCTTACTTGCTTCTTACTTGCTTGACTCGATTCCAAGATAGCTTTCAAACTAGGACTTGAACCATGGATAACATTCGCTTAGTACAAGAAATAATTTCTCTTCCCAACGAAACACAATGGGTTGAATTTAAACACAGTAATTTTGATCCTAACATGATTGGTCAAGATATTAGTGCATTAGCCAATGGCGCCGCTCTTTGTGAACGTGAAACGGCTTATATGGTTTGGGGAGTCGATGACAAATCTCATGAAATTATCGGGACCCGTCTTAGTGAGTTTTCTAAAACCTGTGGTAATCAAGAATTAGGCGCATGGTTGCGCCAACTTTTAAGTAAGAATGCTGAATTTGAATTTGAAGAACTCGAAATCGATGGAAAAGCATTAGTGTTATTAACGATTGCCAAAGCCAAGGCCTACCCTGTCTCCTTTAAGAAAGAAAGTTATATTCGTAACGGTTCTTACACTAAGCGCTTAGGAGAGTTCCCTAATTTAGAAGCACAATTGTGGGATAAACTTCGCAATACAAACTATGAAAAATCTCCAGCCAAATCAGATTTGTCGGAGACTCAAATATCTGAACTCTTGGACTATGACCAATACTTCGTATTAAGCCAAAAAAAGCGACCCCAATCCTACAGCGAGCATTTAAATTACTTAGAAAATGACGGCGTTATTTTTAAACAAGATAATGGTCTTTTTTCGATTACTCGATTGGGGGCGTTGCTCTTTGCCAGAGACTTTCAGGAATTTCCTGACATACGCAGAAAAGCGCTTCGCTTAGCCATTTTTCAAAGCGACACGAAATTGTCTTTGTTAAGGGAAATCACTTTTGAGGAAGGCTATATCTCCGCGTTTCAACGTGTTCTTGACGTACTCAAAGGCGTGATTCCTGTCACTGAAGTATTTGAAGGAGCAGAGCGCAAAGAAAAAACTGCTTATCCTGAAATTGCAATCCGCGAAGCAATTGCCAATGCTCTTATTCACCAAGACTTTACAATCAATGGTACGGGTCCCGTTATTGAAGTATTCGCTACGAAAATCGTCATTAGCAACCCAGGGTGTCCTCTTATCGACCCTGTTCGAATCATTGATATGTCTCCCCGCACTCGTAATGAGAAACTGGCAACACTCATGCGAAGAATGCACCAATGTGAAGAGTTGGGAACCGGTTGGGACAAAATTGCTTATTGGTGCGAAAAATTCCAATTACCGGCGCCAAGCATTGAAACCATTAATGACATCACTCGAGTTACGCTTTATACAAAACGACCCTTTGCTCAGATTCCTCCTGAGCACAAGAAATGGGCATGTTACCTTCATGCCTGTATGTGCTACGAAGAAGGAAAAGGATTAACAAATACGTCATTGCGCGAAAGATTCGGCTTGTCCAATTCTGCCTCAGCGATGATTTCCCGATTGATTAAGGAAACTCTAGAAGCGGGGCAAATTAAACCCTTAGATCCCAAAGCATCGCCACGCTATATGCAATACGTCCCCTATTGGGCCTAGAATTTCACTTGCCGGTAACTTGCTTTTCACTTGCCTGGCAAATTCATTTTTGTCAGGCAATTTTGTTAACCATTTGTTTTTAAAAATATTTTTTAATTTTTTTCACTTGCTTGTCACTTGCTTCTAACTTGCCTAGCTTTTAATTTCAAGCATATTTCAAATACAAAAACGGCCTGATTCCCTATAAATAGAAACCAAGCCGTCGATGGTAATCCCTGCCCAAAAAGCAGGGATTCAAAAAATATTTTTCTATACCGAGAAGGAAGAACCACAACCGCAGGTGGTCACAGCATTCGGGTTACGAATAACGAATTGAGCACCCGTCAAATCTTCCTTAAAGTCGATTTCAGCGCCCACCAAATATTGGTAGCTCAAAGAGTCAATCAAAAGCATCACGCCATCTTTGACCATTTGGGCATCGTCATCGTTAACGGTTTCATCAAATTGGAAACCGTATTGGAAACCGGCACAGCCACCGCCTTGCACAAAGACGCGCAACTTTAATTGATCATTACCTTCTTCTTCAATCAAACTTTTAACTTTAGCAACAGCAGCATCCGTGAAATGAATCGGTTCCGGTGCCAACAATTCTTCGTTTTCTTGCATGATCAATCCTTAAAACTTTCAAGTAGTGAAGAGTGGATTATACGGCCTCTTTTGCACCTTGCAAAAGTAGAAATTTGTCAAAAATCGTGATGAAACGCCTTGATTGCCTTTAAAATAAGGAGAGTTAGCATTTAAGAGATTTATTGTGCCCACCGGTTTATTTTCACACCGTTCGTGTTTTGAACACATCACCGACGAACGCAGCCCCGAGTCCCCTCTTCGGATCGAATCCATTGAGGAACGTTTGGTTGCAAGTGGCCTTTATCAAGCCTTCAAACACATTGAAAGTCAACGCCAAGCCACGGATGCTGATATTTTGCGTGCGCACGATGAATCCTACTTAACGCTCGTTAAAAACAAAGTCCCCAAGACCGAAGGGGAAATGGCCTACATCTGCGAGGACACGGCGCTATGTTCCGCTTCATTAAACGCCGCCCTTCAATCCGCCGGTTGCGTCTTGGATGCCGTTGACACGGTCACAAACAACAAACTTCGCAATGCCTTTTGCATGGTGCGCCCCCCGGGACACCACGCTCACCGAAACGGTGCAGGTGGCTTTTGCATCTTTAACAATGTTGCCATTGCCGCTCTTTATGCCATTGAAGTTTTAAAACTCAATAGCATTGTCATTATCGACTTTGATGCCCACCATGGCGACGGCACGGAAGACATCGTTAAAAATCACCCCAAGATTGAATTCTTCTCGTTATTTCAAGAAGGGATCTTTCCGCACGTTGGCGGTGGTTTTTCAGCTCCTAATATTCATAATGAGGCTTTATCTTCGGGCGCTACGGGCGATGAAGCGTGCGAAATTATCCGTAATGTTTGGGCACCGATCATTGAAAAGAAAAAACCGGAACTCATTTTGATTTCGGCAGGTTTTGACGGCCACGCCAATGAAGTGATGGCGCAACTGGATTTCTCAGACTTGGATTTTGCTCACATCACGCGCGTTATTGATGACATTGCCCACGTGGTCTGTGACGGTCGCATTGTGAGCGTCTTAGAAGGGGGCTACGAGTGCCGCTCTTTGGCTCGCTCCGTTGTCGCCCATATTCGCACTCTCGCTCACCTCTAATACTGGAGCCCTCATGGAGTTTTTCTCATCTGCTCACCTCAAAGACGGTGTCACCAAAAAAGAAATTTGGGCATGGTCGGCGTTTGACTTTGCCAATTCCGGTTACACCACGGTTGTTTTAACTGCCGTCTTTAATGCTTACTTTGTGGGTGTGGTCTGTGGAAACGCCTCTTGGGGCACACTTTTGTGGACGTCGGTCATTGCAGCAAGCAACATTCTCTCAATCGTTTTGATGCCCTTTATCGGAGCTGCCACCGACTTAAAAGCCAATAAGAAGTTCTGGGTTATCTTAATGAGTCTTTTGTGCATCTTGGGCACATTGGGTCTTTACTTCACCCATGAAGGAACGATTCTCTTAGCCATCGCCATGGTCATTATCAGTAACTTTGGCTACAACGTGGGTGAAACGCTCAATTCGGCCTTTTTGCCGGAACTCGCTAACGATGACTCCCTCGGCAAAGTCTCTGGCTGGGGTTGGAGCTTTGGTTATTGTGGCGGGCTTTTAACCCTTGGGATCAGTTTAGCCATCGTGAGCATGATGCAAAGTGGCGGTGCCGGTGCTGAGGATTACGTGCCCTACACCATGCTCGTGACGGCGATCGTTTTTATCATTGCCGCCACACCCTTGGCGCTTTGGTTAAAGGAACGTGCAACGCCTCGCTCTCAGGCGCGTTTTATGACGTTGGTTAAAGAGTCTCAAGCCTCTTTGGTTCAAACATTTAAGTCACTTCCGCAACACAGAAATTTTGCTTTTTTGGTCTCAAGCGGCCTCTTTTTCCAAGCTGGCATTGCCGTTGTCGTAACGCTTGCCGCGATCTACGCCAACCAAGTGATGGGTTTTTCTGAAGCCGAAACCATTTTCATGGTGCTTTTGGTCAATATCACGGCCGCCATTGGTGCCTTTGCTTTTGGTTACGTTGAAGACAGAATCGGCCACAAATACGCCTTGATGCTCACATTGGTTGTATGGCTTGCCATGATTGGCGTCGGTTATTACGCTCAAACCAAACCGGTTTTCTGGATTGCCGCCAACTTAGCTGGTATTGCCATGGGTTCGAGCCAATCCGCAGGCCGCGCATTGGTAGGCGCCTTAGCCCCTAAAGAGCAATGCGCAGCCTTTTATTCATTCTGGAACATGGCCCTTTGGGTAGCCAATATCATTGGCCCGATGACCTACGGGACGCTCACTTGGATCACCAACAATGACCATCGTTTTGCCCTATTGATGACGGGACTTTTCTTTGTGATCGGGTTAGTGCTTTTGGTCCCAATTCAGTTGAAAAAGAAAATTTAATAAATGATAAAATATTAGTAATTAATGTCGTTTTTATCGAATAATTACTAATATGAGCGCAGTTAGCAATCTCAAACCACCCAAGGATATTCGCATGGAAATCGCAGAGCGATTTCGCGAAGTCAGACTCGATCAAAACATCACACAAGAGGCGCTTGCCAGACGAACGGGCGTCTCATTGGGGTCTCTGAGACGTTTTGAAAGCGAAGGCGAAATTTCGCTCAAAAACCTCGTGAATTTAGCCATTGGCCTGAACCGTGCTCAAGACTTTGATGATGTCTTTAAGCTTGGCAGTCGCATTGACTTGTTTGCTCTTCCTACTAAAACTCGCAAGAGGGCTTCCTAATGAATGTTCACGTCTTTCTCAATCTTCAGGGGCAACGTCACTTAGTGGGACTTTTAAAAGACGACCCACTGGGCTTGTTGTTTCAATACGCCCCTGACTTTATTAAGTTGAACTGGTCGCTCTCACCGGTTTCTATCCCTCTTTCCACTTCCACTTGGAAGAGCACCAACGATCTCTTTAACGGGCTTCCTGGCTTTATTGCCGACAGTCTTCCTGATGGTTGGGGAAGTTTGCTTTTGGATCGGCAGTTACGAAAAAAAGGCAAACGACTTCATCAAATTTCGCCCTTGGAACGACTTTGTTGGGTCGGCAACCAAGGCATGGGCGCATTGGAATACGAACCCGCCACAGAATGGGAAAAATCGGATTCGGATGAAATCCATTTGGATACGCTCGCTCAAGACGTGGATGCGATTTTGAAGGAAAAAGAATCCGCAGAGGCCCTTGATATGATTTGCGGTCTTAACGGCTCTTCTGGCGGTGCGCGCCCCAAAATCGTTTGTCTGGTTTCCAAAGACAAAAAGCAACTCCAAAGAGGTGTTTTAACCACCGATGGTTTTGATCCCTGGATGATTAAGTTCCAACACTCGTCCGATAGCAAAGACATTGGCGTTCACGAATACATCTGTTCTTTGATTGCAAAGCGTGCCGGCATTACCATGCCTCAGACTCACCTTTTTGAATCTCAACAAGAAGGGGGTTGGTTTGGCACCCAACGCTTTGACCGTAATCTCTCCGGCAAGTACCACGTTGTGACGGCAGCGGGCCTTTTACATTCCGACTTTCGCCTGCCTTCGCTTGACTATGCAACGCTCATGGCCCTCACTTTACGACTTTGTGACAAAGGGGCTCTCCTTGAGCAATTTAAGCGCGCCATTTTGAATTTTTCATTAGGTAACTGCGACGACCATGCCAAAAATTTCTCTTTCATGATGAATGAGGAAGGAAAGTGGACGCTGACACCAGCCTATGACATCGTGACAACCAACGCCTTTGGCAATGAGCATATGACGTCTCTATTGGGAAAAGGAAGGGATGTTGATCGAGACGACTTTTTGGATCTTGCCAAACGTTTTGACATTGATCAGAACGAAGCCAATCACGCCTTAGATCAAGTCGCAGATGCTGTGGATACTTACAAGGATCTTGCGAAGGATTTTGGCGTTAAGGCACCGTCTGAATTGATGGTTTTCTAAGATATTGTTTTCCACATTTGTACAAATGATTAAAGGGGTGGCAGTGCCACCCCAATTTCGTTCAATTAAACGAGTTCACGATCCGCGTAAGGATTATCAAACCCCAAACTCATCAAGGCTTTGATTTCCTTCATTTCCATGACTTCTGCTTCTTCGTCATTCATATGATCGTACCCATGAGCGTGAAGTGCGCCGTGAATCAGTAAGTGGGCCAGGTGCTCTTCAAAGGACTTCTCTTGCTCTTGGGACTCACGAATGAGAACCGGGACACAGATGGCCAAATCCGCAATCGCTTCAGGCTCATGCTGGTAATCAAACGTTAAAACGTTCGTTGCATAGTCCTTGTGACGATATTGGCTATTGAGGGCCTGCCCTTCTTCAGCATCGACAAACAACACATTCAAGGTGGTATCGCGTTCGATCGCCGCTTCAATCCACTTTGCCATGGTTTCTTCAGACGGCAACTCGAAGTCGCCATTTTCCATAAATTGAACCGTGAGTTTTGCCATTTTTAATCTCGATTCTTTTCCATCATTTCACCCAAACGCTCTTGAGTTCGCTTTTCATCGGCCTTTGCGTAGGCTTGAACAATACGAGCAACCAAAGGATGGCGCACAACGTCTGCAGCCGTGAAGTATGTCATCGAAATACCTCGAACACCGGCCAAAACATTTTGAGCTTCAACAAGCCCCGAGCGCGTACCACGCGGGAGGTCAATCTGCGTGACGTCTCCCGTGATCACGGCTTTAGAACCAAAACCGATACGCGTTAAGAACATCTTCATTTGCTCAGGCGTCGTATTTTGGGCTTCGTCCAAAATCACAAAAGCATTATTGAGCGTACGACCACGCATATAGGCCAAAGGCGCAATTTCAATCGTTTGACGTTCAAGCAAGCGTTGCGTCTTATCGAACCCTAAAAGGTCAAACAAAGCGTCATAAAGGGGACGTAAATAGGGATCAACCTTTTGAGAAAGATCGCCCGGCAAAAAGCCCAAACGTTCACCGGCTTCAACGGCAGGACGCGTAAGAATAATGCGCTCAACACGGTCTCGTTCATAGGCATCAACCGCTGCGGCAACGGCTAAATACGTCTTCCCCGTCCCGGCCGGCCCAATCCCAAAGGCAATATCGTGATCCAAAATCGCTTGAATGTATTCGCTTTGACGAGGTGTGCGACCTTGAAGCTCGCGGCGCTTGGTGTGAAGCGTGGGTGTGGTGACTGCATCGCCATCAATTTTCTTGGCGGCTTCGCCCACAAAATAAAGCTGCACGTCATCGGTCGTTAATTCACCTTCCAATTGCGGCACTTTCGCAGCAAACGTTTGGATAGCGTTTTGGGCTTCACGCGCTTTTTGCGTCTCACCGGCAATACGGAATTGATGACCACGACGAGAGATCGTCACGTCCAAAATCATTTCGATTTGACGAAGGTTGGCATCCATCGGGCCCACAAGACTGGACAAGTCAGAGTTGTCCAAATCCACATTTAAGGTAAGAACTTTTTCTTCTGTAGTCATGGAAGCTATTCCTCGCTTGTGACCAATTCGCCACCCAAAGTATGCGGGAAGACATCCGTGATTTTGACCATCACCATTTGGTCGGTCAAACTCACATCGCCCTTGAAATTGACCACACGGTTATTGTCCGTGCGAGCCGACATCATGCCTTCACCGCGACGCGCAGTGCCCAAGACCAACACGCGT